>WFXV01000155.1 GCA_015490435.1 Thermaceae bacterium | reverse complement strand
GGGGGAGAGGCCGAGGCGCGCCCCGCCGGGGCGCTCGAGCTTTTTGAGCCGCCGGACGGTGGCCCGAAGCTTTTTTAGGTACTCCTTTTCGATCTCCGGGGGAAAGAGTCCGAGGACCTCGAGGTAGGCGACCCCCTCAAAAGGCGCCTCGACGAGCCACCACTCGAGGGTGCCGTCGTCCTTCGCCACGATGTCGCCGAGGACATGTTGGCGGGCGGCTCTCGCTGCCTCTTTGGCAAGCTTTAGCCCTCGCTCCTCGTTCCTCGGGAAGACCGCCTTCAAGACGAACTCCATGAAGGGGCCTTTGAAGACCGGCCCCAGCCCGAGGTCGAGGTGGGTGTGGGCGTTCGCGGCCTCGAGGCCGAGGTAGGTGGAAAAGCGCCGCTCGCGGGCGTTCGGGTGCGCTTTCAAAAGCGCCTCCCGACGCCCGAGCGCGAGGATCCGCCGGCCGTCGGTGTGGAGCGCCCCTTCGGGGACGACCCCCTCGGGGCCGAAGATCGCGAAGGGGGCGCTCCAGACCTCCATCACACGGGTTCGGGCACGTCTACCTTGAGCACGTTATAAAAGACATCCCGCTCGGCGGGGGTGAAGCCGGCGGCGCGGATCAGGCGCTGGATCTGGGCCACGGTGGCGTGGGTGCGGTCGTAGCCGCCGGCGGCGCTCACCACGTTTTCCTCGAGCATCGTCGAGCCGAAGTCGTTGGCGCCGTAAAAAAGCGCGGTCTGGGCGACGCGAAAGCCCATCGTGGGCCAGGAGGCCTGGTGGTTCGGGATGTTGTCGAGGGCGAGCCGGCTCACCGCCAGGGTCTTCAGGTACTCGTGGGCGCTCGCCTCCGGGGCCTTGCCGGCGTAGGCGGTGTTCTTGGTCTGGAGCGTCCACATGGCAAAGGCGGCGAATCCCCGGCCGTAGCGCTCCCTGGCCCGGTCTTCCTGGTCGCGGATTCGCACCAGGTGAAGCGCCCGCTCTTTGGGTCCCTCGCCGAAGCCGATCACCATGCTCGCGAGGGTGTAGAGCCCGAGCTCCTGGGCCGCGTCCACGATGCGAAACCAGTCGGCGGTGGAGATGCGGCGCCTCGCTGCCTTGTGCCGGATCTCGTCCACCAGGATCTCAGCCCCGGCTCCGGGCATGCCGTCGAGCCCCGCGTCCTTGAGCCGGGCGAGGATCTCGCGGGCGTCGAGTCCGGTCAGGCGCTCAAGGCCCAAGATCTCCTCCGGGCTGAAGGCATCGATGCGGACCTCGGGGTGGTGGCGTTTCAGGTAGCGGAGCATCTCCTCGTACCAGGAGAGGGGAAGCTCAGGGTGGACGCCGCCCTGGAGGAGGATGCGCTTGCCGCCCACGGCCTCGAGCTCAGCCACCCTCTGCGAAATCTCCTCGAAGCTCTGCACGTAGGCCTCGGGGTGGTTCTTGCTCCGCCAGAAGGCGCAGTACGGGCAGCCCACGGTGCAGACGTTGGTGTAGTTGATGTTGCGGTCGATCAGGTAGGTGACGATCTCGGGATCGGTGACCGCGAGCCTGCGTTCGTGGGCGGCGGCGGCGAGCTCGGGGAGGGGGTAGGCGAAAAGCGCCTCGATCTCCTCCTGGCTGAGCCTCTCCCCGGCGACCGCCTTCTCCAAGAGGTCCATGGCTTCATCCTACCCGGCTCGCCCCGCGCCTAGAATGGGGGATATGGAACTAAAGCTGGTGCCGATCGAAAAGCCCGAAGAAGTGAACGTCATCCTCGGCCACGCTCACTTCATCAAGACGGTCGAGGACGTGCACGAGGCGATGGTGAACGCGGTGCCCGGCATCAAGTTCGGCCTCGCCTTCAACGAGGCGAGCCAGGAGCGCCTGGTGCGCCGCTCGGGTACGGACCCAGAGCTCGTCGAGCTGGCGGTGAAAAACGCCCTCGCGGTGGGCGCGGGGCACTTCTTCATCGTGATGCTGGGCCCCGGGGTCTTTCCCATCAACGTGCTTCCTTACCTCAGGCAGGTCCCCGAGGTGGTGACGCTCTTCGCCGCGACCGCGAATCCCCTGAAGGTCGTGGTCGCCGAGGAGGGCGACCAGCGCGGCGTCCTCGGCGTCCTCGACGGCCTCACGCCGCTTGGGGTCGAGGGCGAGGAGCACGTGAAGGCGCGGAAGGAGCTTCTTAGGAGGTTTGGGTACAAGCTTTAACAAGAGCTTGTGGCCTGTAGCTTGTGGCTTGTGGAAGCTTACAAGCTGCAGGCTTCCTTCTACATCGAGGCGGCTTGCGGCCCGTTGCGCGTGGAAGCGTTTTTCCGACAGGCCACGGGCCACAAGCTACATGCCTTATTTCCGCTTTTCCAACGCCCTCGCGTGCGCCTCGAGCCCTTCCGCTCGGGCGAGGAGGGCGGCGGGGCCGGCGAGCCTCTTCGCCGCCTCCGGGGAGAGGCCCACCACCGGGATCGCCTTCAAAAAGTCCCGCACCGCGAGCGCCGCCGAGTAGCGGGCGGTGCCCGAGGTGGGCATGACGTGGCTCGGGCCCGCGATGTAGTCGCCGAGCGCCTCGCCCGAGTGCTCGCCCAAAAAGACCCCGCCCGCGTTCTGCACCTGGCCGAGGTAGCGGTAGGGGTCCGCCACTGAGAGGCAGAGGTGCTCGGGGGCGTAGAGGTTCGCGAGCTCGAGCGCCTCCTCGAGGTCCCGAGCGAGCACGATGCCGCCGTTTTCCAGCGCCCTCCGCGCCACCTCTTCGCGGGGCAGGTCCGCGAGCTGGCGCTCGAGCGCCTCTTCCACCGCGCCCGCGAGGGCCTCGCTCGGGGTCACGAGCCAGGGCTCGGCGAGCCGGTCGTGCTCCGCCTGGGCGAGGAGGTCGGCGGCCACGAGCTCGGGGTTCGCGCTCTCGTCGGCGACGATCAGGGTCTCGGTGGGGCCGGCCAGGCCCTCGATCCCCACGTCGCCGTAGACCTCCTTCTTGGCCAGGGTGACGAAAAGGTTCCCCGGCCCCACGATCTTGTCCACCCGGGGGACGCGCTCGGTGCCGTAGGCGAGGGCGGCGATCGCCTGGGCCCCGCCCATGGCGAAGAGCCGGTCGGCGCCCGCGGCCCAGGCGGCAGCGAGGATCGCGGGGTGGGGTTTTGGCGGCGTGGCCACGACGATCTCGCCGACCCCGGCCACCCGCGCCGGGACCACCGTCATCAGCACGGTGGAAAGAAGCGGTGCGGTGCCCCCGGGGACGTAGACCCCGACCCGCGAAAGCGGCCGCACCAGCTGGCCCAAGACGCCGTCCGGGCCGGCTTCGAGGAAGCCGCCTTTGGGCTCTTGCTTGTAGAAAGCCTTGACGCGCACGCGGGCTTCCTCGAGCGCCTCCCGGAGCTCGCGGGGGAGCTCGTCGTAGGCCTCGCGCCAGAGCTTCTTCGGGACCTCGTAGGCCTCCTGCCCGTCGAGCCTGAGGCTCCAGGCATCGAGGGCGGCGTCGCCCTTTTCCCGCACCTCGGCGACGATCCTCCGCACCGCCTCGGCGGGGGACAGGGGTTCGCCGAAGAGCTCGGCGAGCGCGCTCTTTAGCTCGGGGCTTCCCTCGAAACGGAGCCGGCGGGACGCGAAACGCGCCCGCACCTCTTCGGGTCGGTAGCGTTTCATCGTTTCCTCCTGCGTCTTTTCCGGTTCGGGCGCCGCTCGGGTTCGGGCTCGCCCTCGAAGGCCTCGAGGAGGACCGCCTCGAAGACGTGCTGCCCGAGCTTTTGCACGAACTTCACCGGTCGGCCCTCGCGGTCGTAGTAGACGTAGCTCACCCCGGGCCTGAGCCGGTAGACCTTGACCGGCACCTTGCCCCAGGGAAAAGCGAGCTCGGTATCGGGGAGCCGGGTGGCGTGGACCCGACCGCCCACCATCGGGAGGGTGAGGGTCTCGTCCTCGCTCTTGCCCAGCTTGAGGATGAGCGAGAGGGGATCGTGGTAGTCGACCACGTAAGGGAGCACCAGGTCCTTGCCCACCACCACGCCTTCGTCGCGGAGGAACTCGAGGTCGAGGACCCGGGTCCCCCGGCCCTCGACCCGCTCCACGTAGCGGAGGGGGATGCCGCGCTCGTCCATCACGCTCTCCCATTCCTGGCGGGTCTTGGGCAGGGGGAGGGCGACGTCGGCCACGAGCCGCATCCGGTAGCCCTCGCCCTTTCTCTCCAGGGTCAGGGTCTCCTCGCCCGCCGGCATGCCGGCGTACTTGAGCTGGTAGCGGAGCCGGGTGGGCGCGCGCATCGCCCCCATGCTACCGCTTTGGGCTCCGGGCGGCGGCCGGCTAAACTTAGGGGCGTGACCGATCCGCAAAGGATCCGCAACTTCTCCATCATCGCCCACGTGGACCACGGCAAGTCCACGCTGGCGGACCGCATCCTCGAGCTCACCCGGGCGGTGAGCGAGCGGGAGATGCGTGAGCAGTACCTGGACCAGCTCGACCTCGAACGCGAGCGCGGCATTACCATCAAGGCGGCGGCGGTCCGCCTCAACTACCAGGCCAAGGACGGTCATACCTACGTCTTCAACCTGATCGACACCCCCGGCCACGTGGACTTCCACTACGAGGTGAGCCGGGCGCTGGCGGCGGTGGAAGGCGTGCTCCTGGTGGTGGACGCCTCCCAGGGGATCGAGGCCCAGACCATCGCGAACTTCTTTCTGGCCCTGGAGCACGACCACGCGATCATTCCGGTGGTCAACAAGATCGACCTTCCGAGTGCCCGGCCCGAAGAGGTGGCGCTCGAGATCGAGGAGACCTTTGGCATCCCCGCCGACGAGGTGATCTTTGCCTCGGGCAAGACCGGCGAGGGGGTGCCGGAGATTTTGGAGGCGATCGTCGCGCGCATTCCGCCGCCGAAGGGCGACCCCAAGGCTCCCTTGAAGGCGCTCATCTTCGACTCGGTCTACGACAAGTACCAGGGGGTGGTTCCCTACCTCCGGGTCTTCGAGGGGACGGTTCGCCCCGGCGACACGATCCGCATCTGGTCCACCGGCAAGGACTACGAGGTCACCCGGGTCGGGGTCTTCCGCCCGGGGGCGATCGAGGACACCGAGGCGCTCTCGGTGGGGGAGGTGGGCTGGCTGATGGCGGGGATCCGCGAGATCGGGGACGCCCAGGTGGGCGACACCATCACCCACGCCGACCGCCCCACCGACGCCCCCTACCCCGGCTTCAAGCCGGCGAAGCCGGTGGTCTTCGCCGGGCTCTTCCCGGTGGATAACCAGGAATATAACCGCCTACGCGACGCGCTCGAAAAGCTCAAGCTCAACGACGCCGCCCTTACCTTCGAGCCCGAGAGCTCGGAGGCGCTCGGGTTCGGCTTCCGGGTGGGGTTTTTGGGCCTCTTGCACGCCGAGATCGTGCAGGAGCGGCTCGAGCGGGAGTTCGGCCTCGATCTCATCGCCACCGCTCCCAACGTGGTCTACCGCGTGAAGCTGAAGGACGGGAGCGAGATCGAGGTCCACAACCCCTCCGAGCTCCCCGAGCCCACCAAGATCGAGGCGGTGCTCGAGCCCTACGTGCGCCTTTCGATCTACACGCCGGAGGACTACGTTGGCCCCATCATGCAGCTCCTCCAGGAAAAGCGGGGCAAGATGCTCGACATGCGCTACCACGGCAAGCGCGTCGAGCTCGTCTACGAGGTCCCCTTCGGCGAGATCCTCTATGACTTCCACGACCGGCTCAAGTCGATCTCCCGCGGCTACGCCAGCATGGACTACGAGCAGATCGGCTACAAGCCCGGGGACCTGGTCAAGGTGGACATCCTGGTCCACGGCCAGAAGGTGGACGCTCTCGCCTTCATCGCCCATCGCGAGAAGGCCTACCGGGTCGCTCGCCAGGTGGTGGATAAGCTCGCCGAGGTGATCCCGAGGCAGCTCTTCCCGGTGGCGGTGCAGGCGGCGATCGGCACCAAGGTGATCGCCCGGGCCACGGTGAAGGCCCTCAGAAAGGACGTGCTCGCCAAGTGCTACGGCGGCGACGTCACCCGCAAGAAAAAGCTGCTTGAGCGCCAGAAGGAGGGCAAGAAGCGCCTCAAGGCGATCGGGCAGGTCGAGGTGCCCCAGGAGGCCTTCCTCGCGGTCTTGAAGGCGGGGCGCGAGGAGAGCTAGCCGCGCTACAATAAAGGGGTAAGCGAAAGGGGGCGGCGATGCCGGTTCCGGTTTTGGCACGGGACCGCCTGAAGGCGGAGCTGCTCGCATTCTTGGAGGCGCTCGAGCTCCCGCTCGGGGTGCGGCTTTGGGACGGGACCCGCACCGGCCCCCCGGACGCCAAGGCCGGGGTCTGGATCCGGGAGCCCGCGGCGCTCGCGCGGCTTTTTCAAGGGCCCTTGGACCTCGCGCTCGGGGAGGCCTTCGTCGCCGGGGAGATCGAGATCGAGGGCTCGATCGAGGATCTGCTCGCGGAGCTCGAGCGGGCCGCGGGCCGGCTCTCGCCCAGGGCGCTTCTCGCCCGGATGGCCCGCGCCCGGGGGCTCCGGCGGGAGATCCGCCGGCTCGACCTCTCCGCCCGGCTTCGGGGCCGGCGGCACAGCCCGGCCCGCGACCGCGCCGCGATTCGACACCACTACGACGTGGGCAATGCCTTCTTCCGCCTCTGGCTGGACCGCCGGATGATCTACTCCTGTGCCTACTTTCCCGAGGGCGACGAGGACCTCGACACCGCCCAGGCGAAAAAGCTCGAGCACACCTTGAAAAAGCTGCTCCTTCACCCCGGCGACCATCTCCTCGACATCGGCTCGGGCTGGGGCGGCCTGGCGCTTTTTGCCGCCGAGCATTTCGGCGCCCGGGTGACGGGGGTGACGGTCTCCGAGGCCCAGGTCGCCTACGCCCGGGCGTGGGCCGAGGCCGAGGGACTATCCCACCAGGTAAGCTTTTTGCCCTTCGATTACCGCGAGGTTCGGGGCACCTTCGACAAGATGGTGAGCGTGGGCATGGCTGAGCACGTGGGGGCGGAGAATCTTCCGCTTTACTTCCGGCGCGCCTGGGAGAACTTAAAGCCGGGCGGGCTCTTCCTCCACTACGTGATCACCCGGGGGCCGGTCCCCCCGGCCTTCGGGCGCGAGCTCGCCTCCGGGGAGTTCCTCCGGCGCTACGTCTTCCCCGATGGCGAGATCCTGCCGCTTTGGCAGCACCTACAGGCGGCCGAGCAGGCCGGGTTCGAGGTCCGGGACGTCGAGGATCTGCGTGAGCACTACGCCAAGACCCTGCGCCACTGGGTGCGGCGGCTCGAGGAACGCTGGCAAGAGGCGGTGGGCCTGGTGGGCGAGGCCCGCGCCCGGGTTTGGTGGCTTTACATGGGGGTTTCCGCCTACCAGTTCGCCGCCGGCCACCTGGCGATTCACCAGGTCCTCCTGGCCAAGCCAGGTGGCGGCGGCCGGGTCTACCTGCCCCCTTCCCGCGCCCACCTCTACGCGGGTTAGACTGCCCTCCAAAGGAGGGCAGTCGTGAACCGAGAAGACCGGCTTCGCCGTGTGCTGGAGGCCGCCCGTCGCCACCCCGTCTACGCCGAGCGGCTTCGCGGTCTGGACCCCGAGCGCTTTTCCCTTTCCGACCTCGCCGAGCTTCCCCCCACCACCCGCGAGGACTGGCTTACTTACCTGGCGGAAAACCCGAAGGCCCCCGAGGGCACGGTGCTCGTCCACTTCACCCCGAGCCCGGCGCTGGGATGGATGCCGGAGTACCTCTCGGCCGAGGACTTAAGGCTTCAGGCCGAGGGGACCGCGGCCTACTTCCGGGAGCTCGGGCTAGGGGGCGTGGCTCTCGTCACCTTCGGCTACCACGTCTTCGCCGGCGGCTGGCTCTTTTCCGAGGGCCTGATCGAAGCGGGCGTGGGGGTCTTGCCCCACGGCCCGGGCGAGGCCGAGCGGGCGGTGGAGCTCGCGAAAAGGAGTGGGGCGGCGGGCCTCGTCACCAACCCCTCGTTCGCCCTCCGGCTCGCTGAGGCCGGGCTCCGGGCGCGCTGGATGCTCGGGGCGGGGGAGCCCTTCACCTCGGTGGCGGGGCTCAGGGAGCGGGTCGAGGCCGCGCTCGGCGCCAAGGCCTACGACGTCTTCGGCACCTCCGAGCTCGGCCTGGTGGCGGGGGAGGGGCCGGAGCAGGCGGGGCTTTTGGAGCTTCCGCTGATGGCGGTGCTCGAGGTCTTGGACCCCGAGACCCTCCGGCCGGTGGCTGAGGGGGAGCGGGGCGAGCTCGTGGTCACCGCCCTTTCCCGCACCCTGATGCCGATGGTCCGCTTCCGCACCGGCGACCTCGCGGTCTACGGGGGCAGGCGGGACGGGCGGGTGGTGCTCCCCCACGGCGTGATCGGCCGGGTGGACCTGATGGTCAAGGTCAAGGGGGTGAAGCTCTACCCCTCGGAGCTTGGAAGCGTGCTCCGCGCCTTCGGGATCGAGCGCTACCGGGTGGTGGTGGAGAAGAAGGCCTCGGGGACCGACGCGTTCGTGCTCGAGGTGGTGGCCGAGGCGGTGCCCGAGG
>WFXV01000154.1 GCA_015490435.1 Thermaceae bacterium | reverse complement strand
TCCTTGGGCTTGGGCGCCGGGGGCGGCGGCAGGTTCTGCCCCCCGGGCCCGAACTCCACCAGCAGATACCCGCTCGCCTTCGGGGGCTCGACCGGCGGGGTCCAGACCAAGATCAGGAAGAAGAGGGTCAAGAGGCCCGTGGAAAAAAGCGCGAGCAGCAGCGCCCGACGTTTTTTCCGGCGTTCGAAGGCGTTCATGGCACGACGGCGATCGTCACCTTCTTGGCGCCCGCCTGGCGGATCAGGTCCATCACCTCCACCACCCGCCCGTGGGGCACCTTGGCGTCGGCGCGGAGCACCACCAGGCCGCGGGCGTCCCCGCTCAGGCGGGACTGGAGGGCGGCGAAGAGGGCGGCGTCGGTGAGCCGGCGGTTGCCCAGGTAGGCCTGGCCCTTGGCGTCGAGGACCACGGTGGGCACGTCCCGGGGCTCCTCGACCCCGGTCTGGGCGCTGGGGAGCTCGATGGGCAGGCCGGTCTCCGGGGTGATGAAGGTGGAGCTCACCATGAAGAAGATCACCAAGAGGAAGACGATGTCCACGAAGGGGGCGAGGTTGATCTCGGGCCGGGGCCTAAGCCGGCTTCGACGCATGGCCCACCTCGGCGAGCACGCCCAAAAGCTCCTCCCGCCGCTGCTCGAGCTCGGTGAGGATATCCTCCACCCGCCCGGCTAGGTAGTGGTGGGCGAAAAGCGCCGGGATCCCCACCACCAGCCCCCCGGCGGTGGTAAAGAGCGCCTCCCCGATCCCCCCGGCGAGCAGCCGGGCGGTGGTCTGCCCCTGGGCGGCGAGCACGTTGAAGGCGTGGATCATACCGGTCACGGTCCCGAGCAGGCCAAAAAGCGGCGCCACCTGGGCGGTGACCCCGAGCACCCCGAGCCCCCGGGATAGCCGGACCTCCTCCTCGAGGAGCGCGGCCTTCAAGGCGGCGTCCACCGCCGCCACCCCGTAGGGCACCCGGGGAAGCCCCGCGAGCAGAAAGCGCCCGAGCGCCCCGCCGTGGGCCCGGGCGGCCTCGAGGGCGGCCTCGAGCTGCCCCCGCCTGAGCGCCGCTTCCACCTCGCGCATCAGCCGTTCGCCGCCCACCCGTTCCCGGCGCAGGGTGAGGTAGCGCTCGAAGAAGACGTAGGCGGCGTAAAGGGTGAGGAGCAAGAGGACGACGAGGATCCAGCCCCCCTGTTGCACCTTGAGCATGCCCCTACGATACCGCCCGGGGGTGAGAACAAAACCAGACCCTTGCAAGCCACCCGGCGAGGCGTGAGGATAGGGGCGTGCGCTGGATCCGAGACCCCGCGCTCGTCCCGGTGGCCGAGAAGGTCCTGGCCGGGGAGCGCATCTCGCTCGAGGAGGGGCTCCGCCTCTACCAAACCCGAGACCTCCCCGCGCTCCTCCGCCTGGCCCACGCGGTCCGCACCCGGAAGACCGGGGACAAGGTCTACTTCGTCCACTCCCTGCGCTTTTCCCAGACCAACATCTGCTACGTGGGCTGCAAGTTCTGCGCCTTCGCCCGGCGCTTCGGCGAGGAGGGGGCCTGGGACTACGAGGTCGAGGAGGCCCTGGACTGGATCGCGGAACGCTACCAGCCGGGGATGACCGAGCTCCACATCGCCTCCGGGCACCACCCGAAAAGGCCCCTCTCCTACTACGTGGAGCTCCTCGCGGGGATCAAAGAACGCTTCCCTTCGCTCCAGATCAAGGCCTTCACCGCCGCCGAGATCGCCCACATCGCCAAGGTGGCGAAGACCGACGTCGAGACCGTGCTCCGGGCGCTAAAAGAGGCGGGGCTCGTCATGCTCCCCGGGGGCGGGGCCGAGATCTTCGCCGAGCGGGTGCGCCGGATCATCGCCCCGGCTAAGATCAAGGCCGAGGTCTGGCTCGAGGTGCACCGCACCGCCCACCGGCTCGGGATCCCCACCAACGCCACCATGCTCTACGGCCACGTCGAGACCCTAGAGGAGCGGCTCGACCACATGGACCGCCTGCGGAAGCTCCAGGACGAAACCGGGGGCTTCATGAGCTTCATCCCCCTCGCCTTCCAGCCCGACGGGAACCCCCTGGCCCGCGAGCTCGGCAAGACCGAGCCCCCGGACGCGGTGGACGACCTCAAGAACCTGGCGGTGGCCCGGATCTTCCTCGACAACTTCCCCCACATCAAGGGCTACTGGGCGACGATCACCCCCGAGATCGCCCAGGTCTCGCTGGACTGGGGGGTCTCCGACATCGACGGCACCCTGGTCGAGGAGAAGATCGTCCACATGGCCGGAGCCCGGGCCCCCGAGGGGCTTTCCAAGGAGGCGCTCGTGGACCTGATCCGCCGCGCCGGCTACCGACCGGTGGAGCGGGACGCGCTTTACCACGAGCTCCGGGACTACGCGAAAGAGGCGGCATGAGCTACCGGGTGGGCCTGCCCCCTTACGCCAACGTGGCGCCCCTCTCGCGTTTTCTGAAGCCCCGGGGTTTTAGCCTCTTGCACGCGGTTCCCACCGAGCTGAACCGGGCGCTGCTCTCGGGCGTGCTTGAGCTCAGCCTGGTCTCCTCGGTCTTCTACCTCGAACACAAGGACCGCCTCGCCCTCCTCCCCGACTTCGCGGTGTCGGTCCTCGGCCGGGTCTACTCGGTGAACCTCTTCTCCAAGGTCCCCTTCAAGGAGGTGGAAAGGGTCGCCCTCACCACCGAGAGCGCCACCTCGGTCCGGCTCCTGAAGCTCCTCCTCGGCAAGGACCGCCTCTACCGCAGGGAGGAAGGGGGCCTCGAGCTCCTTTCGCACTACGACGGCGTCCTGCTCATCGGCGACCGGGCGATCCGGACCTACGCCGGCCTGCTCGAGGCCCTTCCAGAAAGCGTCCACGACCTGCCCGAGCGCCCCCGGGGCGTCTACGTCACCGACCTGGCCGAGGCCTGGTACCGGCGTACCCGGCTCCCCTTCGTCTTCGCGGTCTGGGCCCACCCCAAGGACGCCCCCCCGCCCCCCGAAGTCCTCGCCGAGCTCCGCCGGGCCCGCCGGGAGGGGCTTTCACGCCTCGGGGAGGTGGCCCGGGCGGAGGCGGAACGGCTCGGGGTGGCCTGGCCGCTCCTCCTCCACTACCTCTGGAACTTCCGCTACCACTTCGAGGCCCCGGACCGCGAGGGCCTCGCAGCCTTCGCGCGGGCAATCGGCGGCTAGCGGATCTTCTTCAGGTAGTCCTCGAGGCTGGCCCGGGAGAGCTCGCCGAGGTGCCGGGCCACCGCCACCCCCTCGGC
>WFXV01000153.1 GCA_015490435.1 Thermaceae bacterium | reverse complement strand
GGGTGGTGGGGGGCGGGTCGTCTACCTCGGCTACGCCGGGGCGGGGCAGATCGCCGCCAAGCCCGCGATCGCCCCCTACTTCATCGCCAAGACCGGGGTGGTGCTGCTCGCCAAGGCCTACGCCCGGCGCTTCGCCGAGGAGGGGATCACCTTCAACGTGGTCGCCCCAGGGGTGGCCGAGAACTCGGTGACCAAGCCCCTAAGGGAGATCCCCATGGGCCGGGTGGCGCGCCTTGAGGAGGTGGCGCGGGCGGTGGCCTTCTTCGTGGACGAGGCCTCCGGCTACCTGACCGGGCAGGTGCTCGAGGTCGCCGGCGGCTGGAACCTTTAGGAGGACGCGGATGCCGAAGAAGAAAGCGGTGGAACTGGAGGACACCGGGCTCGTCTTCGAGACCGAGCTCGATTTCGCGGAGATGGAGCCCCTGGTTTCGCGCTGGCTCGAGGCGATTGGCGAAGACCCCGGCCGCGAGGGGCTCTTGGACACCCCCGCCCGGGTCGCCCGGGCCTGGGCCTTCCTCACCCGGGGCTACCGGCAAAGCCTCGAGGAGGTGGTGAACGACGCCCTCTTCGAGGCCGAGGGCTCGGAGATGGTGGTGGTGAAGGGGATCGAGTTCTACTCGATGTGCGAGCACCACCTCCTGCCCTTCTTCGGTCAGGTGCACATCGGCTACATCCCGAAAAAGAGGGTGCTCGGGCTTTCCAAGTTCGCCCGCATCGTGGAGATGTACGCCCGGAGGCTCCAGATCCAGGAGCGGCTCGCCACCCAGATCGCGGACGCGATCGAGCGGGTGGTCGAGCCCGAGGGGGTGGCGGTGGTGGTCGAGGGGGTGCACCTTTGCATGATGATGCGGGGGGTGGAAAAGCAGCACTCCGCCGCCACCACCAGCGCCATGCGTGGGGTCTTCAAGACCGACGCCAAGACCCGGGAGGAGTTCCTCAGTTTGATCCGCTAGGCCCGGGCGGGCGGCACTCGGGCAGGGCGAGCGAGGGGGTCACGCCCCCCTCGATCTGGACCTCGAAGGTGGCCTCGCCCACGCCCTCGACGTGGAGCCAGGCGGTACCCGAGACCGCGCCCTCGGGAACCCGGGCCTGGATCGTAGCGGGGTCCCGTTCCCGGGTGAGCTCCACCTCGGCGGGCAGCTCCTCGGGCAGGATCAGGTAGTTGACGCCGCTCTCCCAGTCATCGGGGGTACCGAAGTCGTTGCCCTTCAAGATGAAGAAGTCGCCGGCCCTGAGGACGCAGCGTTCGAGCGGGGGCTCGCTATCGAGCACCCGCAGGTTGCCGGTGGTCCGGAAGTAGCGGGTCTGGCTGCAGGCGGCGAGGAGTACCGCCAGGATCAGTCCGATTCCCATCCACCTCATGGTTTCCCCTCCCTTTCCACCACCTCTAGGGCGGTGGGCTCTAACGCCTCTTCGTCCGCCACCGGTCGGAGCCAGAGCCGGCCCGGCGATTGCGCCGAGAGCTGGCCCGACCAGCGGTACCCGTCCTTGCTTTCGAGTTCGATCACCTCCCCGTTCTCGAGCACGAGGCGAAGGCGCTCCGCCCGAAAGAGGAGTTCGATCCGTATCGTAAAGGTTCCCACCGTCGCCCGCCTGGGCTCGATCCGGTAGGGAAGGCCGCGGACCAGGGTCGCGAAGGCCGTGGTCTCGGCCCGATCGCCGCCGCGCTCGGCGACCACCCGGATCGAAAGCGGGCCCGGGGCCAGCTTCCGGGAGAGCCGGATCCGCCCCTCGTAACGGTTCTCGCGGGTTTTGTCCAGGACCACGCGGGTTCCGTCCGGGAGCTCGGCCCAGACCCGCTCCGCCGCATCGGTGACGAGTGCCCGGACCTCGAGCTCCGCGCCCGGGACCGCGGTGGGCTTGGGCAGGTGGGCGAAGACCGCGAGCTTGCCGGGCCGGAAGGTGGTGGCGACCTTCTTGGGGGGAGGCGCGGCTCCGAGGGCGATCACCTCCTCCCTGCGCCCCGGTTCGAGCTCGAGCTCCACCGGCTCCCCGGTCGCGCGGAAGCGGGCCGGGAGCGCCGCTGGATCGGGGCTGAAGCGATTTCGCCCCGGCAGCAGCCCGCCCACCAGCACGCGCCCCTCGGCGTCGGTGCGCACCGTCCGGGTTCCCCCGGGCCCCTCGACGCGCACCCCGGCGTAGGGAATGCCCCGCTCGTCGGGGTCCGGGACGCCGTTTCGGTTCGCGTCGTGGAAGACCCAGACCGCCACCTGGGCGGTGGGGGCGAGGGGGAGGTCGAGCTCCCGCTCCTCCCCCTGGCGCACGGTCACCGCGAGCTCCCGGTAAAGGTCGAGCTCGGCCGGCAGGTTCACGAGCCGCGGCCGGTACGCACCGGGTCGCGCCCGTAGGCGGTAGAAGCCTTTTTCGTCGCTGGTGGCCCGGTCACGTCCGAGGACGACGCCCACCCCCGCGAGTCCAGGCTCCCCGGCATCGTGGAGACCGTTTTGGTTTTCGTCGACGAAGACCCGGCCAAAGACCACCCCCTCGCGGCGGCCCCCGAAGGCCTCGACCACCCCCTCGGGGGTGGGAAAGCGCCCCTCGAGCCCGAAGACGAGCGCCAACCGGAACCGGTGCTCGAGGCTCTGGGAGCCCTCGCCGAGCCCGTCCGGATCGCGGAGGGTGTAGCCGAAGCTCATTCCCAGCGGACTTCCCGCGATTCGCTCGACGATGACCCCGGCGCGGATCCGGTCCACGGGGGTGGGCTCTTCGCTGCGCAAAAAGCCGACGAAGCTCCGCACCCCCGCCCCCCAGCGCCGGTCCCAGCGCGCCCGGTACTGGATTCGTTCGGAGTTCCGCAGGTAGCCGAGCTCGATGCTGTCGGCCGGTGTCGGCTGCAGGGAAAAACGCAGTTCCCCGGTGGGGTAGGGGTCGCCAAAGGGGTAGAGCATGCGGAGCGAAAGCCCGTAGCGCAACCCACTCAGGCCGAGGCTCGTCCGGAGGGCGTGGCCCGCTTCTCCGGTGGCCGGTAGATAGTTAAAGCGGTACCCGAGTCCGAACTGGAGCCGGCTTCCCCCGCCCAGTGCCGTGAGCCAGTTGAATCCGGGTACGAGCTGAAGCTGGGGAAACTGCCCCGGTTCCCGGAGTACGCCGGCGTCCAGTTTGAAGACGCTACCCGGGGCGGGAACCGCGACCGCGGTGGCGAAGACCCGGTAACGGTCGCCGGCGGGATCAGTCTGGTAGCTTGCCGACCCCCGGATCCCGAAGGGGTAGAAGTGGCGCATCCCACCGGAGACGCTCACCGCGTAGAAGCCGATCTGGGGGGCGAGGCTCATCCCGGCCACGAAGTTGTAGCTCCGCCCCCGCCAGACCAGCTCGGGGTTGGCCGCGAGGATCCCGACGTAGCTGCCGTCCTCCCCGAGCTTGCCGGTGTACTGGCCGCCAAGACGCAGAGCCCAGCCCGCACCCAGAGGACGTACGTGCCTGAGCATCAGGCGCTCGTCGCGCGCGCCGTTCTTGATCCGGAGCTGGCCCGCGAGCTGGAGGTTGAGGTCGCGCCGGGCGCTCGCGATTCCACCGCTCAGGTTCAGCTCGCTCAGATCGTAACGGCCGTTGCCTCCGAGCTCGAAGCGCCAGTCTCCCGGTTCCAACCCCAGGCTGAAGGCGGCCCGGGTCCGCTCGACTGTGATCGCGGTGTTCCAGCCCTCGCCCGTGAGCCGCGCTTCGAAGTACCGGGGGGGTTCCGGCCAGATCGACTCCTCGCTGTGCTCGATCGGGTTGGTGCGGGCCTCCACGGTGACGAAATCCGAAAGGGCTCCGCGGATTCCGGGGGCGAAACCGTAATCGAAGTTCCAGTCCCCGATCCTCCCCTCCCGCACCCCGGCACCGAGCCCTACGCTGCCCCCGATCCGGTATTGCAGCGTGGGATCCTCGGTCCGGCCGAGGAAGCCTCCCCGGGGAAGCCAGCGTGTCAGGGTCCGGGCGCGGGCCTCGACCCCGGGGTAACGGGAGTAAGCGTAGACCCAGGTGGCCATGCGGTAGCCGGGCGAGACCGACTGGTCCGGGCGCAGGCTCACCTCCAGGGTGGCGTAGCCGGTGGCCCCCGGTGCCAGCGCGAGCTCGCCGGGCTCGATCGCCGCCAGGCCGGTGTTGGCCCGGGCGACGAGCCGGATCCGGTCGGGAAGGTTCCCCCGGTTGGTCACCGTGACCCGGATCCTTGCCGGTTCTCCCAGCGTGCCCTCGGTCTCGGGTTCGACGTGGAGCAGGATGCCGGGCCGGTGGAGGACGGTGACCCGCCCCCGGGCGCGCAGACAGCCTCCGCCCTCGGGGCAGAACTCCAGGGTGACGGGGTAGGCGGTCCCGGCCCGCGCGCCCTCCGGCACCCGGACGGTGACCACCACCGGCGTGCGGGGTGGGTTGAGCGTGATCCGGGCGGGCAGGGGCAGGGCGTCCCAGCCCTCGGGCAGGATGAGACGGAGCACCCCATCCCCCGCTCCTTCCAGGGTGAAGAAGAGCGTGGCGTAATCGCCGGGGCCCGCCTCCACGAGGGGCGGAAGGGCGAAGCGTACCGCGGGTTTTTGTGCCAGGGCGAGTCCGAACAGCAGGACGCCGAGGATGAGGGCTCCGCGCATGGTCAGGGACCGAGGATCCCGGTGATGACGACGTCGACCACGTAGGTGCCGGCGGGCTCGTTCCCCTTGAGCTCGAGGAGGAACTTGAGCCGGAGCTCCTGCCAGCCTCCCGTGGGCCCGGATCCGGTGTAGAAGAGCACCGGTGCCGCGCTTCCCCGGAGCCAGGGACCTTCGTCGACCCGGAAGAGGATCCGGTCGGGGCTTAGCACCTCGTCTCCCCCCTCGGCGACGAACTCGGGGATGGAGAGGAGCAGGTTCCAGCTTCCCGGGTGGTTGACGAAGACCTGCACCGGCAGCACCCCGCCCTCGGGGGCGCTTGGCCGGTAGCGGGCGGGAAAGCGCTCGGGTGGATAATCTTCCAGGCTTAGCTCAAAGGCGATTGTGTTCGTCGGGGTGCGGAGCGCGATCGCCTCGGGAATGACAGCCTGTACGTTCCAACTGGTCTGGGCCTGGGCCCATCCCCAAAGGCCCAGCACCAGTCCTGCCATCAGCTTCCGCACGGTTACCCTCCCCCTTCCGAACGCGAGCGGGGAGCCACCAGGTTCTGCTCCAGGCGGAAGACGCTCTGCCCCGCGACGTCCACGGTCTCGTCGCCGTAGTTCAGCACCGCGAGCACCACGTAGTCTCCAGCCGGCACCGGTCCGAAGAACCGGGCGAGCAGGATGCGGATGGTGCCGGGAAGCACCACGGTGCGGTCGACCTCGACCCTGCCTACCACCTCGCCCCGGGCGTTCCGTACCTCGATGGAACCGGTTACTGCCTGGACCGCGTTCCCAGTGTTCGCGTACTGTACCGCGATCACCACCGGACGGTCGGGCTCTTCGGGCGGGGTGACGGTAATGCCCAGGATCTCCCCCCGCTTGGTGATCTCGGGCAGGTTGACGTAGATCGTGTGGGCGACCCGGATCCGGAGGGCTGCGAGTTTTTCCCCCGGGGGCGGGTTAGGGTTCTCGGCGAGGAGGAAAAGCGCGGCCCAGTGGCTGCCGGGCTCGGCGTTTTCGGGAACGCGGATGGTGTAGCGCACCTCCGCCCGACCCTTTCCCTCGAGCCGGAAACTGGTGGGGCTGAAGGTGATCCAGCCGGCGGCGCTTCGCGGCACGCTTCCGGGCTCGAGGAAGAGCGGCTGACCGTCGGGTTGGTAGGTCCAGTCCCCGACCGAGACCCGTACCAGCACCGGGTCGGGGCTCGGGTTAAAGACCTGGAGCGTGAAGTTGAGCTCATCCCCGGGACGGGCCTCGAAAAGTTTGGCCGGGGAGCTGATCGCCACCGCCGACTGCGCCAGTGCGGGTGCGGCGGTGACGAGCGCCAGCATCAGCGCGAGGTTTCGTAGGATTCGTACCACGGCAGCCTCCCTAGGAGTAGAAGGTGGGGGCGGGCGTAGCGGCCCGCCCCCGGTCGCTGGGGTTAGAACTGCGCGTCGGCGGAGAAGAGGGTGTAGGTCAGGTCGGCCTGATTGGTGCCGTAGCGGTCGGCATTGACCTTGACCGCGAGGACCACCAGCATGTCTAGCCAGCTCTTGCCGGTGCACTCCTCGGGGAGGTCTTCACCCACCGTGTGTGCACCGGTGGGGCCGAAGTTCATGGTCTTTGGGATCAGGTGGCGCATCGCACCGTTGGGCAAGTCATAGAGCCCGGTGGCCTGGCCGAAAGTGGAGCAGAGGTTGCCTTGGATGTAGAGGTGCTCGATGCCCTGGTCAGTGGTGTCGTTACGTTCGACGACTAGGTCCCAGTAATCCCAGTTAGAGAAGATCTGCAGGATCGTGGTCTTATAGCAGACGAAGTAGCCCTTGGAGCCTTCTACCAGCTCATCTTCCTCGTCAAGCTCGATAGGCGGGTAGGAGTCGACGGTGCCAAAGCCCACCGGGCGGATGTTAGGCTAGGTCAGGGCCTCATAGTAGGTGCCACCCGGGAGGAACTGCACCTGGTTCCAGAACTCGTCCCCGAGCTGGCTAGTGGTGTCCTGGCCACCAGGCTGGGCCATTACACAGGCGATCGTGGAGTCGTTGGCGAAGGGGTCATTCTCGTGGGGCCAACCCTCGCCATCCATTCCGGTAAGATCGAAAACCACTTCGGTCACGTCGAGGTGCAGCGCGGTGGCCTGGGGCAGGACGAGCTTGACCGTCTGGTTCACGCTCGCCTGGTCCGTGCCCTTGTCCACCGCGTCGGGACCGTCCCCCGTGGTGGGGATGATCGTGGGTCCGGCGGTCTGCGCCAGCGCCAGTCCCAGAGCCAGAATCATGAGTGCCGCCAGTTTCCTCATACCTTTACCCTCCTTCCTCGTAGTGAACTTCCCTCCTTTTGCCGCCTTTTGGGTCTTCACCTTCTTTTCACCCCCTACGCGGCTCAGACTAGGAAGAGTATGCGAATGTGCCATAAACCCCCAAACGCGGGGTCTCGTGGGTGCGGATTTGGTCTAAGTTGGGTATAGACGTTCGCGGGTAACGGCCAGGTAACGTCGTGTAGTGCTTCACGAAAACGATACCACTTTGACCCTCTTGGACTCCACAACTTCCAGCGGCGTCCGGTAGCCCAACGCCTGGTGCAAACGCCGGGTGTTGTAGAAGTGCCGGTACTCGTCCAACGCTCGCTGCAGTTCCAAGGGGTCTCG
>WFXV01000152.1 GCA_015490435.1 Thermaceae bacterium | reverse complement strand
CAAGGACGGCCGCATCGAGATCCGCGTTCAGGTCCAGGGCCGGCGGGTTTCCCGCTACGCCCGCACCCCCGAGGACGCCTGGCGGATCTACGCCGAGCTGGAGGTGGAGCGCTCGCGCGGCCGCATCCAGCGCTCGGGGTGGACGGTGGCCTCGTGGCTGGAGCGCAGGCTGGCCCAGCGCCGGGGACTCGCGCCCTCCACGGTGCGGGAGGACCGCCGACTGGCGGGGATCATCACCGAGCGCTTCGGTGACCGGGCCCTCGAGGACCTTTCCCCCCTGGAGATCCAGGACTGGATCACCGCCCTCCCCTACTCCCACCGCACCCGCCTGAAGGTCCTGCAAATGCTGCGCAACGCTCTCGCCGAGGCCGAAGCCCTTGAGCTCATCCACCGCAACCCGGCGGCGCCGGTGAAGCTGCCCCGTCAGCCCAGGCAGACCACCGGCCAGGCCTGGACGCTCGAGGAGGCCCGGGCCTTCCTCGCCGCCGCCGAGGGCCGCCGGCTTTACCCGCTCTTTCGCCTCATGCTCACCCTGGGGCTCCGCGTAGGCGAGGCAATGGCGCTGAAGCTCGAGGACTACGGCCCCGACCCCACCCTCGGGGTCAGGCGGCTGAAGATCCAGCGCACGGCCACCGTGGACGGCAGCCGGACCGTGCTCTCCCAGGGCATGAAGACGGTGGCGGCCCGGCGCACGGTCTACCTCCCCGACGACCTAGCCGACGTGCTCGACGCTTGGTTGGAGCGCCGGGCGACCGAGGCCAAGCTTCCCTCCTGGAAGGAAGAGGGCTGGCTCATCCCTTCGGCGGCCGGGACGCTGCTCTACCACACCAACGTGCGTCGGGAGTTCTGGGAGCTCGTGGAGCGGGCCGGGGTGCCCCGGCTCCGCCTGCACGACCTGCGCCACACCGCCGCCGCCCTGATGCGCCAGGCCGGGGTGCCGAAGGACGTGCGCATGCGGATCATGGGCCACCAGATCCGCGATGTGCACGACCTCTACGCTCACCACTTCGATCCCGGCGAGCTGGTTCGGGCGGCGAAGCTGCTCGAGGGCTTATTCAACGAAGGCGGGCCTTCGCGTAATAAGGCTGCCGGTATTGATCGCGGCGTTGAACAAGGACCCCGAATGGGGTCATCGGGGTCGGATAAAAAAGAGGGACGGGCCGTTTAGCCCGTCCTGGTGGTGGGCGGTACTGGACTTGAACCAGTGACCTCCCGCTTGTAAGGCGGGCGCTCTGACCAGCTGAGCTAACCGCCCGCAAGGAAAAGGTTAGGGGAGTTCGGGCGAATGCACAAGGGTCAGGCCGCCGGCGGCTGGGAGGAGCCCCCGCCCGAACCCGAAAGCGGTCGTAGGCGTACTGGAGGTTCAGCCAAAACTCGGGCAAGTTGCCAAAGTAGCGGGCGAGTCGCGACGCGGTCTTGGGCGCAAGCGGCCGAAACTCCCGCAAAAGGCGCCGGAACCGCGAGCGAGGCATCCGAAGCCGCCGGGCTAAGGCATGCCGCGAGCGCCCCGCCGGAAGCAGGAACGCCCAAAGCAATGCCTTCCCGGGGTGAGCCGGAGGCCGGCGGCGCGGCATCCGAAGCCGGCGCATCCCAGTCTCCATTTTAGTTTCAAAAAAGCGGGGCCCCAAACCCCGGGCCCCGCAAGGATACGCGTCGTTTAGCGGAACTGCTCGATCAGCTCGCGGACGTCTTTGTAGATCTTCTTCGCCCGCGCCTTTTCCTGGACCTCGGCCACCTCGTCGGCCAGGGTCTTGCGGCCCTCGACCTTGTAGATCACCCCGAGCGGCACCTGGTTCTTGGTGAGCATCCACTGGGTGACCTCATGGGCGGCGTTCCAGTCGCTGGGATCGTGGCCGACGTCGTCGAGGTAGACCCCGTGGTCGCGTACGTAGTCGTACTCCTGCTTGCCGCGGAAGGTGACGCAGGGGCTAAGCACGTTGATGAGGGCGAAGCCCTTGTGCTGTATGCCGCCTTTGATGAGCTCCTTTAGGTGCTTGACGTTGCCGGAAAAGCCCTGGGCGATGTAGGTGGCGCCGAGCTCGAGCGCGAGCGCCAGCGGGTTCAAGGGGCGCTCGGGGTTGCCCGAGGGGGTGGTCTTGGTGACGTCGCCGGTCGGGGTGGTGGGCGAGACCTGGCCCTTGGTCAAGCCGTAGATGCGGTTGTCCATCACGATGTAGGTGAGGTCGGGGTTGCGCCGGATGGTGTGCACGAAGTGGTTGGTCCCGATCGAGTAGCCGTCGCCGTCGCCGCCGGCGACCAGCATGGTGAGCTCGGGGTTCGCCACCTTGGCCCCGGTGGCGATCGGCAGGGGCCGGCCGTGGATGGCGTTGAAGCCGTAGGCGTTGATGTAGCCGGCGATGCGGCTGGAGCAACCGATCCCGCTCACCACCCCGAGCTTCTCGGGGGGAATCTGCAGGTCGGCCACCGCCTGGTGGATCGCGGAGAGCACGCCGAAGTCGCCGCACCCCGGACACCAGACGATAGGGATCTTGGTCTTATAGTCCTTGGCGGTGAGTTTGACCTTCTCCATGGCCTAAGCCTCCACTTCCTTCTTGTAATGGGCCTCGATGGCCTTCAGGACCTCCTGAACCTGGATCGGGTTGCCGCCGGCGCGGGCGTAGGAGTAGGTCTCCTTGGGCAGGTTGTCGTAGAAGGCCCGGAGGTAGCGGTAGAACTGGGCGCCGAAGGAAAGCTCCACCACCACCGCCCGCTCCACGCCCTTAAGCGCCGCGTCGAGCGCCTTCGTGGGCAGCGGGTAGAGCAGCTGGGGCACGATCGCCTTCACCTTCATGCCCTTCTCGCGGGCGGCCTCGATCGCCTCGCGCACCGCGCCCTTGGTGGAACCCCAGGCGAGCACGGCAAAGGAAGCGTCCTCGTCGCCGTAGACGCGAACGAAGCCCGACTCCTCGGCGATCAGCGGGAGTTTACGCGCCCGCTTTTCGCTCATCACCTGGTGGATCGTGCCCGAGGAGCTCGGCCAGCCCTTTTCGGTGTGCTCGAGCCCCGAGATGTAGTGCTGGCCGCCCTTCATCCCGGGAATCGCCATCGGGCTGACCCCGTCCTCGGTGAGCTTGTAGCGGGCGTACTCCTCGCCGAGCTCCTCCTCACTCGGGAGCTTGCGGGCGATCTTGCGCTCGCGGGCGAAGAGGACCTCCTCGTCCACGGTCTCCGAACGCTCGCCGAGGAACTGGTCGGAGAGGATGATCACCGGCAGCTGGTACTTCTCGGCCAGGTAGAAGGCCTCCACCGCCACCTGGAAGTTGTCCTCGACGTCCGCCGGCGCCAGCACCACCCGCGGCGAGTCGCCGTTGGTGCCGCCGATCGCCTGGAAGAGGTCGGCCTGCTCGGTCTTCGAGGGAATCCCGGTGGAGGGGCCGGCCCGCTGCACGTTCACCACCACCAGCGGGATCTCGGCCATCGCCGAAAGGCCGATCGTCTCCTGCTTGAGCGAAAGCCCCGGGCCCGAGCTCGCGGTCATCGCCCGCGCCCCCGCCCAGGAGGCGCCGAGCGCCATCGCCACCGCCGCCAGCTCGTCCTCGGTCTGGATCACCGCCCCGCCAAAACGGGGAAGCTCCCGGGCCAAAAACTCGAGGATCGGGCTCGCCGGGGTGATGGGGTAGCCAGAGAAGAAGTTGAGCCCGGCGTGGATCGCCCCAAAGGCGAGGGCGTCGTTGCCGGTCATCACCAGCTTGGGGTTCCCGCCCTCAGCCGCGAGCCGGTAGGGGATGCCCTCGGGGAGGTTCTGCTTCACCCACTCGGCGCCCAGGTCGATCGCCTGGATGTTGATCGCCGCCGCCTCGGGACGCTTCTTGCCGAACTTCTGCATCACCGCGTCCTTGAGGGCGTCGAGCGGCAGGTTCAAGAGCTCGCCGAGCACACCGAGCAGGACCATGTTCTTGGCGAGCGGGACTTTAAGCTCCTCGCTCGCCAGCTTCTTGAAGGGCACCGCGATGAAGCGGGCGTTCTTCTCCGGCGGAATCGGGACCACCTCGAGGGGCGTCTTGTCGGATTCGTCGTAGAGGACGACCGCGTTCTCGCGAAGCTCGATCTCGTCGGTAAAGCGCTTAAAATCCTTCCAGGAGAAAACCGCGAGCACGTCGACGAAGTCCCCCTGGCTGTAGATGGGCTTCGCCGAGACGCGGATCCGGGCCGAGGACTCCCCGCCCCGAATCTGCGGTCCGTAGGACTTCAACATAAAGGCGAACAGCCCTTTCCGGGCTGCCGATTTGGTGATGAAGTCCCCCGCCGTGATCACGCCGTCGCCGCCGGATCCGGCGATCGCCAGTACGACCTCTTGCTGCATGCCTCATCGCCTCCCCGCGGGCCTAGGGCCCGCCTAAAAGCCAGGGGGTATTGTAGCACCGAAAAACGGACAAACGTCCGAACCAAGGCAGATTTCGGTACCATAGGCGGGCATGACGGACGCCCACACCCACCTCGACATGCAAAAGGACCCGGAGAAGAGCCTCCGCCGGGCGGCCGACCTCGCCGCCCTCCTCACCGTGGGCATCGACCCCCGGCGGAACCGGCAGGCGATTCGCTTCGCCGAGGCGAACGAGAACGTCTACGCCGCCGTCGGCCTCCACCCCACCGAGGCCGAGCTCCTCTCCCCCGAGGTGGAGGCCGACCTCCGGGCGCTCGTCGCCCATCCCCGGGTGCGGGCCGTGGGCGAGACCGGGTTCGACTTCTACTGGGACAAGGCGAGCGAGGCCTCGCAACAAAGGGCCCTTGACCTCCAAGCCGAGCTCGCCCAGGCCCACGACCACGTGCTCGTCTTTCACGTCCGGAGCAAGGAGGGCGAGGACCAGGCGGAGCGGGCCTTGATCGCCTGGCTCAAGGAAAACCGGCCGCCCCGCTTCGTGCTGCACGCGTTCTCGGGGCACGAGGGGCTCCTTGAAACGGCGCTTTTGCTCGGCGGCTACGTGAGCCTCGCCGGCAACCTCACCCACCGCAAGAAAAAACGCCTCCGCGAGATCGCCCGCGAGCTGCCAAGGGACCGGGTCGTGGTCGAGACCGACGCCCCCTACATCACCCCGGAGCCCAAGCGCGGCCGCGACAACCAACCCGCCTACGTCCTCTACACCCTGGCCGAGCTCGCCGAGCTCTGGGAGCTCCCCTTCCACGAGGCGGAGGCAATCACCGACGCAAACGCGGAAAGGCTTTTCCGATGGAAGCGCTAGTCTTTACCGCCCTCCTTCATTACCACGAGGTGAGCCTGAAAGGGCGAAACCGGGCACGGTTCGAGCAGATCCTGCTCTCCCGGGTGCAGGAGGCCCTTTTGGGCCTTGACCTAAAGGTGAGCCGGATTCCGGGGCGGATCCTGGTGCGGAACGTCCCCGAGGCAAAGCTTCCCGAGGTCAAGGAGAGGCTTTCCAAGGTCTTTGGCCTTGCGAACTTCGCCTTTGCCCTCGAGGCCGAGCCCGAGCTCGAGGTCCTTGCCGAGCTCGCGCTCAAGCTCATCCCCCAGGACGTCCAGACCTTTCGGGTAAGCGCGAAAAGGGGCAACAAGAAGCTCCCCTTCACTTCGATCGAGGCCGAGCGCGAGGTGGGCGGCCGCATCATCGCCAAGACCGGCCTCAAGGTGGACCTCAAGCACCCCGAGCTCACCGTCTTCCTCGAGTTCGCCCTGGACCGGGCCTGGGTTTACACCAATAGGCTCCGCTATCCCGGCCCCGGCGGCCTCCCGGTGGGGGCGAGCGGCAAGGTGATGACCCTGCTCTCCGGCGGCATCGACTCCCCGGTCGCCGCCTGGCGCGTGATGAAGCGGGGGGCGAAGAGCGCCTTCGTCCACTTCCACTCCTACCCCCACACCGACTTCACCTCGGCGGTGAAGGCGAAACGCGAGGCCGAGATACTCGCCGCCTGGCAGGGGGGCGCGCGGCTCTACCTGGTGCCGCTCGCCGGGGTGCAGGCCGAGATCTTCGCGAAGAGCCCAGAGAAATACCGCACCCTCCTCTACCGCCGCTTCATGCTTAGAATCGCCCACCGCCTCGCCAAGCGCGAGGGAGCAGGGGCACTCGTCACCGGCGACGCGCTCGGCCAGGTGGCGAGCCAGACCCTCGAGAACCTCCACGCGGTCTCCAAGGCGGTGGACGCCCTGGTCCTCCGCCCCCTCATCGGCATGGACAAGGTCGAGGTGATCGAGGAGGCAAAAAGAATCGGTACCTACGAAATCAGCGTCCTGCCGCAACAGGACTGCTGCTCCTTTTTGGAGCCCCGCCGCCCCGCCACCCGGGCGACGCCGGGAGAGCTCGCGGCCGCCGAAGCCGACCTCGACGTCCCCGCCTTGGTGGAGACGGCCCTCGAAAAGGCCGAGCTTCTCAAGATCCCCTCGCCCTATAAGGACGAGCCGGTGCCGGACCCCGTGCCCCCGGAGGAGGTCTAGATGCAGCGCCTTCTGGCCTTCCTTCTCCTTTTCACGCTGGCCTTCGCCGCCGATCGGCTCTACGTCGCCCCCGAGGACGGTGTGGGCTACCTAAAGGAACTCCTAAGGAGCGCCGAGCAAGAGATCGACCTCGCCCTTTACCTCTGGACCCGGGGCCGGCTCGACCTTGCCGAGGAGCTGGCCCGGGCGAAGCGGCGGGGGGTCCGGGTGCGGGTGCTCTTGGACGAGCGCCCGGGGGGCGAGGGCCAGGACCCCAAGGTGCTCGAGGCGCTCCGGGCCGCCGGGATCGAGGTGCGTTTTGCGAGCCCCTTGCGCTTTGCCCACTACCACATCAAGGCGCTCCGCACCGACGGCCGCCTCTGGATCTCCACCGGGAACTGGACCCGGGCCTCGTTCACCCGAAACCGCGAGTACAGCCTGGTCACGGATCGCCCGGACTGGGTCGCCGAGTTTAGGAGGGTCTTCGAGGCCGACTGGGAGGCGCGGGCCCTCGCCCTTGACGACGCAAAGCTCGTCTGGAGCCCCGAGAGGGTCTACTCGATCTTCCGGCCCTTTTGGGAAGGGAACGCCAAGCGGCGCATCCTGGGCCTGATCGCCTCTGCCGAGAGGGAGGTCTTCATCGAGCAAAACGGCCTCACTGACGAGGAGGTCTACGACGCCCTGCTCGAGGCGATGGACCGCGGCGTGCGGGTTAGGGTTTTGGGCTCGGCGAGCGCGCGGGATAGCGGCTACTTCGGCCAAATGGCAGGTCGGCTCGCCGAACAGGGCGCCGAGGTCCGCTACCTGGAAGGGCTCAAGGTCCACGCCAAAGCGATGCTGGTGGACGGAAGGGTCGCCTTTCTGGGCTCGCAGAACTTCACCCCCACCGCCCTCACCGCAAACCGGGAGCTCGGAGCGGTGATCGGCGAGAGTCCGGCG
The DNA here is from genome assembly GCA_015490435.1 of Thermaceae bacterium. Taxonomy (GTDB): domain Bacteria; phylum Deinococcota; class Deinococci; order Deinococcales; family Marinithermaceae; genus WFXV01. Next base: position 17,181 of record WFXV01000152.1, on the reverse strand, counting down.
CTACTTCGGCTCAAGGCGACGATGGAGCGAGACTGGGCGAGGGCGCGCCCCGCCGTCCGCCCCCCTTCCGGCGCCGTACCCTGGCACGAGGCAGGCCGGTATCTGGGCCAGGTGATCCAGGTCGAGGGCCGGGTGATTGGGGTCAAGGACGCGGGCGGGGTCGAAGAGGAGCCGGTAGACCCCGCCGAGCGCTTCGTGGTGGTGATCCCGAAGAATGAAGCGTATCGCTTTCCGCTTGAAAGCTACGTCGGCCGTACCCTCCGGGTGACCGGTCTGGTGCGCGCCTTTCGCGGCCGGCCCGAGATCGTGGTGAAAAGCCCGAAGCAGATCGAGGTGGTGCGGTGAAGGAGCTTTCCGACCTCCTGGAGGCGCTCGGGCTCGAGGTCCGCGAGGCCGAGCACTACGTGGTCGGCGAGCTACGGAGCGACGACGAGATCGTCCGCGTCTACCTCTCGCCCGAGGGCGAGGTGCGGCTCGAGCGCCGTCGGGTCGAGGGCGCCGAGGTCCGGCCGGGGGCGATCGCCGGCGTGCCCGGCGAGTACCTGCGCCGGGTCGAGGTGCTCGAGGTCTTTTTCGCCCGCGAGGTGGAAAACCCGGTCAGCCTGATCGCCGACTGGCTCTCGGGCGCCCGCCCGGAGTGAGGAGCGTCTCCTCGAGGATCGCCTCCACGTCGGCGAGGACCCGCTGGGCTTCCTCCTCGGTGAAGTGGCCCATCAACGAGACCCGGAAGACGCGCCCCTTAAGCGGGCCCTGCCCGCCGGCGACGCGGTAGCCCCGCGCGAGGAAGGCGCCGGAAAGCGCCTTGTAGGAGACGCCCTCGGGCAGGTAGAAGGCGGCGGTGGCCGGGCTTCGGAACGCCTCGGATGCGGGGGCACCCCCCTTGGCGGGCACCGGCACCAGCCCGAGGCGCTCGCCGATGGCGTAGAGCGCCCGGTTCCAGCGGGCTTTCTTTTCGAGGTGGGCGTCGAGCTCGGGGAGCAGGACGGAAAGCACCTCCCGCGCCGCGAGCACCAGCTGGATCGCGGGGGTGTACGCCCCCTCCCCCGCCCGCTGGCTTTCGAGCTCGCGGGCGAGGTTCAGGTAGTAGCCCCTCGGTTTCAAAGTGGAAAGCGCGCGGTTTCCCAGTGCGACGAAGGCGAGCCCGGGCGGGAGCATCAGGCCCTTTTGGCTGCCGGAGACGGCGGCGTCGAACCCCATCGCGTCGAGGGCGAAGGGGCTTAGGAAGAGGCTCGTCACCGCGTCCACGATCACGAGGATTTCAGGGTTTTTCTCCCGGGCCGCCTTCGCGATCTCGGCCACGGGGTTCAAGACCCCGGTCGAGGTCTCGGAGTGGGTGAGGAAGAGCCCCCGGGTATCCGGGGAGACCCGCGCGGCGATGGCCTCCGGGTCCAAGACCTCGCCCCAGGGGAGCTCGATCCGCTCGACGGAAAGCCCGAGGGCCTCCCCGATCTCCGCCCAGCGCTCGCTGAACTTGCCGGAGACCGGCACCAGAACCTTCTCCCCGGGGGCGAAGAGCCCGGCGGCGAGGGCCTCCATGCCGCCGGTGCCGCTGGTCGTGAAGAGCAGCACCTCGCCCTCGGTGCCGAAGGCCTTCTTCAACCCCTCCCGCACCGCGAGGAAGGCCTCGCGGGCGGGTTCGGTGCGGTGGTGAATCTGGGGGCTGGAGAGGACGAGCCGGACCCGGGGGTGAAGCTCCACTGGACCTGGGGTGAGCAGGATCTCCCGCTTCATAGCTCGGCCACGTCCACCCGTTCGAGGAGCTCGAGCGCTTCCAGCGACTTCAAGACCCCTTCCTCCGGGCGCTCGTCCACCGAGAGCACGAAGAGCGCCTTGCCGCCGGGGCGGTCGCGCCCGAGCTGAAGCCCGGCGATATTCACCCCGGCCTCGCCGAGGAGCGTCCCCACCTGACCGACGACGCCAGGGCGGTCGTAGTTCTTGCAAACGAGGAAGGTGCCCTCGAGCACGCTCTCCAAGGGGTACCCATCGATGCCCACGAGCCGCGGCTGCCCCCCAAGCACGGTCCCCCGGGCGGTGCGCTCCTCCTTGTCGGTCTGGAGGCGAACCTCGACGAGCTGGGTGTACCCCTGGGCCTCGGGCACCTTCCTGACCGAGAGGGCGATGCCCCGCTCCTTCAAGAGCGGTCGCGCCGCGATCAGGTTGACCCCCTCCGAGAGCACCCGCTCGAGGAGCCCCTTGGCCACCGCGGTGGCGACCGGCTCGGGGTCGGCCTCGAACTCGCCGAAAAAGGCGACCTCCACCGCCTGCACCCGGCCCCGGGTGATCTGGGCGAGGAGCTTGCCGAGCCGCTCGCCGAGGGGAACGAAGCCCCTGAGCGCCCGGAAGGCCTCGGGATCGAAGCCGGCGTTGATGGCGTAGGCGATCTCGCCTTCGAGGGCCGCGATCACCCGCTTTAGGACCTCCTCCCCCACCCGGGTCTGGGCCTCGGCGGTGTTGGCCCCGAGGTGGGCGGTGTGCACCACCTTGGGATGGTGGATGAGGGGATGGTCCTTCTTCGGGGGCTCCTCGGCGAAGACGTCGATTCCGGCGGCGAAGAGGTGGCCCTCGTTGAGGACCTCTAAGAGCGCCTCTTCCTGGATAATCCCCCCGCGGGCGGCGTTCACCACCACCGCCCCCCGGGGCAGGAGGTAGAGCTCGCGCCGGCCGATCATCCCCCGGGTCTCCTCGGTGAGCGGGGTGTGCACGGTGAGGAAGTCGGAGCGGCGGAGCAGGTCCTCGAGCTCATCCAAAAGCTCCACCCCGAGCTTCTCCGCCCGCGAGCGGGGAATGTAGGGGTCGTAGGCGAGGACCTTCATGTCAAAGCCCTTGGCGAACTTCGCTACCTGGCTCCCGATGCGCCCAAGCCCCACGATGCCGAGGGTCTTGCCGAGGAGCTCGCGCCCCAAGAACTTCCGGTCCCACTCGCCGGCGCGGAGCTTCCGGTCCGAGAGCGCGATCCCCCGGGCGGCCGCGAGCAAGAGCCCGAAGGCGAGCTCGGCCGCCGAACGGGTGTTGGCCTCGGGCACGTTCACCACCAGGATGCCCCGGCGGCTCGCCGCCTCGAGGTCGATGTTGTCCACCCCGACCCCGCCCCGGCCGATGACCTTGAGCCTTTTCGCCCGCGCGAGGAGCTCGGCGTCCACCCGGGTGCGGCTCCGGGTGATCAGGGCGTCGTAGTCGCCGATCGCCTCGAGGATCTCCTCCCTGGGCATCCCCGGCCGGTAGTCCACCGCCGCCGGCAACCCCTCGGTCCGCCCCAGCTTCATCTCGTCGGTGACGAGGACGCGCCACATCGCGGAAAAACGATACCACCCGGACCGGGTTTTGGCACATATTTATGCCGTGCTAAGGTATCCGGGATGAGGATCGCACTGGTCACCGACTCCACCGCCGACCTGCCCCCGGAGCAGGTGGCGCGCGCGAAGGTGCGGGTGGTGCCGCTTTACGTCCACCTCGGCGGCAAGACCTACAGGGACGGGGTGGAGATCACCGCCCGCGAGGTCATCGAGGCGATGAAACAGGGCACCGAGCCCCCCACCACCAGCCAGCCCACCCCCGAGGACTTCAAGGCCGCTTACGAAGAAGCCCTAAAAGACGCCGACAAGGTGCTCTCGATCCACATCTCCTCCAAGCTCTCGGGCACGGTGCAGTCCGCCCGCATGGCGGCGGAGGCCTTCCCCGGCAGGGTCGAGGTCTTCGACACCCTCCAGGCCTCGGCGGGGATCGGCGCCCTGGTGCTCTTCGCCCGGGAGCTCTTGGACCGGGGCCTTTCGCTCGAGGCGATCCTGGAAAAGCTCCGCCGTGCCCGCGACGGCTCGATCCTCCGCTTCACCGTGGCGAGCCTCGAGTTCTTGAAGAAGAACGGCCGCATCGGGGGCGCCCAGGCGCTGCTCGGCACCCTGCTCAAGATCAAGCCGATCCTCACCCTAAAAGACGGCCGGGTCGAGCCCGCCGGCAAGGCCCGGGGCGAGAAGAAGGCGCTCGCCGAGATGACGAAGGCCCTCGCCGAGTGGGCCCAAGGGAAGAAAGACCCCCGGATCGCCTACCTCTTCGCCGCCGACGCCGACGCGGTCGAGCCCTTGAAGGCCAAGGTCCACGCGCTCGGGCTTTCCCCCAAGGAGCTCTACACCGGCGAGCTCGGGGCGGTGATCAGCAGCCACGTGGGGCCCGGGACCTACGGGTTCTTCGCCTTCGACGCCGAGGCTTGAGGGTCGCCTTCGTCGCCGACTCCACCCTGGGCCTGGACCCGGGCCGGGCGAAGGCCCTTGATATTCACCTCGTCCCCGCCCGGGTCCGGATCGGAAAGCGGGACCTCGCCGACTACCTCGAAGCGAGCCCCGCCGAGGTAGCCCGGGCCTTCGCCGAGGGGCGCCCCATCCAGACCAGCGCCCCCGCGCCCGGGGCCTTCGCCGAGGCCTTCGAGCGGCTGCTCGCGGAGCACGACCGGGTGGTGGCGGTCACCGTGAGCCGCAAGCTCTCCGGCACCTTTGAAAGCGCGTCCCTCGCCGCCCGCCCCTTTGGTGGGCGGGTGCTCGTCCTCGACTCGATGGCGCTGAACGCGGGGCTTCGCTTTCTGATCGAGGCCGCGCGCCGCTGGCTCGCCGAGGGCCTGGCCTTTGAGGCGCTCCCCGCCCGGGCCGAGGCCTACGCCCGGAGGATCGTCGGCTGGATCCTTCCCGCGAGCCTCGAGGGGCTTTATCGAAGCGGGCGGATCGGGAACCTCACCCGGGTGGTGGGGAAGGTGCTTCGGGTGTTGCCGGTGCTCGAGCTCCGCGAGGGCCGCCTCTACGCCGCCGGGAGGGTGCGCGGCTTTTCCCGCGGGATCCAGGCCCTCGCCCGCCGCTACGCCCCCCTCGCGCCCCGGAGGGTGGCGCTCGCGCACGCCGAGAACCCCCGCGCGATCGCCGAGCTAAGGGAGGCGATCGAGGCTCTGGGCGGGCGGGTGGACCCCATCGTTCATGACGCCGGCGCCGCCGTCACCGCCCACGGCGGTCCCGGCTCGATCGGGCTCATCGTCGCCCCCGAGGGCGCCTAAAATAGCAGCCATGCGCGCCGTACTGCAGCGGGCCAAGTGGGGCCGGGTTCGGGTCGAGGGCGAGATCGTCGGCGAGATCGGGTTGGGCCTTGTCGTCCTGGTGGGCGTGCGGCGGGGCGACACCCCGGAGGACGCCGCCTACCTCGCCAAGAAGACCGCGAACCTCCGCATCTTCGCCGACGAGGCCGGCAAGATGAACCTTTCGGTCAAGGAGGTGGGCGGCGAGGTGCTGGCGGTGAGCCAGTTCACCCTCTACGCCGAGACCCGCAAGGGCAACCGTCCCTCCTTCACCGAGGCCGCCGACCCCACGCTCGGCCGCCAGCTTTACGAGCTTTACGTCGAGCTCCTCCTAAAGGAAGGGCTGCACGTCGAGACCGGGGTCTTCGGGGCGATGATGGAGGTCGAGCTCTTGAACGACGGCCCGGTGACGATCCTGCTCGACTCCGCCGACCGGAACCGGCCGAGGAGGGGGCGTTGACGCTCAAGGAAAAGCTCGCCGCTGGCCGCTTCGTGATCACCGCCGAGGTGGACCCGCCCCGGGGCACCGCGATCGCGCGCACCCTGGCCGAGGTGGAAGAGGTCGCGCGCTTCGTGGACGCGGTCAACCTCTCCGACGCCCCGATGGCGAACCTTAGGATGAGCCCCTTCATCATCGCCCGGCTGGTGGAAGAGAAGACCGGCGTCGAGGCAATCCCCCACCTCACCGCCCGCGACCGGAACACCCTCGCCCTTCAGGCCGAGCTCTTGGGCGCGAGCGCGATCGGGGTGAAGAACGTGCTTCTTTTGGGCGGCGACCCCCCGGGGCGCGGCGACCACCCCTTCGCGAAGCCCGTCTACGAGGTGGGGGCGGTGGAGCTGATCCGCCTCGCCGAGGGGCTGAACCGGGGCAGGAACTGGGCGGGGGGTGAGCTCGAGGGGAAGACCGCGCTCTTTCTGGGCGCGGCCGCGAACCCGGGAGCGAAGGACCTCACCCTCGAAGCCGAGAAGTTCTGGGCCAAGGTCGAGGCCGGGGCGGCCTTCTTCCAGACCCAACCGGTCTTCTCTCTTGACGAGGTGGAAGCCTTCCTGAAGGCCCTGGACAAAACGCCCCCGGTCCCGATCCTCTATGGCATCCTGCCGCTCGTGAGCGCCCGCATGGCCGAGCGGGTCGCGGCCTGGGCCCGCGTACCCGAGGCGCTGGTCGAAGCCCTTCGCGAAGAAGGCAAGGAAGCAGGCTACGCCTGGGCGCGAAAGACCTTGCGCGAACTCAAATCCGCCGGCGCCGCCGGAGTGCACCTCTTCCCCCTGGGCAAGCCCAAACGGGTGGCCAAGGTGGTACAATCAGACTAGACTGACCAGTCGGAGGCGGGCATGGCGCGAACCTGGCAATTGCAAGAAGCTAAAGCGAAATTTTCTGAGCTGGTCGATCGCGCGCTCAAAGGGGAAGCGCAAATCGTAACCCGCCGGGGGAAGGCGGCGGTCGTGGTTTTAGACATCAAGACCTACCGGCAACTCATCAAGGAAAACCAAACCGCCTGGGAAGCCTTGCGGGAGTTCGCCCCTCGTGTAGAAAACAAGCTAGTCGATGAACTCTTCAAACGACCCGAAGCCGAACAGCGCGAGGTGGAGCTTTGAACTACCTCCTCGACACCAATGTGATTTCGGAAACGGCCAAGGCCTCGCCCCATCCCAAAGTACTAAATTTCCTAGACACTACGCCCATGGAACGCCTTTACCTCTCCGCCTTAACCATAGGAGAGTTAAGTCAAGGGATCATCCGAGCCCCTGAAAACCGCAAGGATGGGCTCCTCCGTTGGTATGAAGCGGTTAAGCATCGATTTTCCGGTCGCATTCTCCCTTTGGATGCAGAAACGCTCGAACTTTGGGGACGAATCCTCGGCGAAGCCCGGCAACAAGGCGAACCATTACCCCCACTCGACGCGATGTTGGCCGCTACGGCGTTGAAACATGACCTCGTCTTGGTGGCCCGCAATACCAAACATTTTCTAAACCTCCACCTTTTGCTCTTAAATCCCTGGAACGAATAAGGGCCGGGTGCATGCCCGGCCCCTATCCCTATCCCTATCCTTGGCCCTAGGCCGACTTTTTCTTCTTATCGAGAATCCCCGCGAGTTCCTGGAGCCTCCGCCAGTTCTTGAGCCGCTCCTCGTTGGCGGCGAGCAGGACCTCGTCGGGGTTGCCGTCCTTGTCGAAGTGCTTGGCGAAGCGGCCCTCGGTGCGGGCGAAGTCGATGAAGGTGAAGGGCTTTTTGGTCTTGGGGTCGATGTACCAGTCGTCGTAGATCGCCGGGTTGCCCTTGAGATCGAGCCGCTCGGAGATGCGCTCGCCCTTCCTGGGGTCGTAGATGAAGACCGGGAAGGTGCGGGAGAGCACCGCGAGCTTCGCCTGGTGGGCGGACATGTTGTCGCCGACGCCGTGCTCGGGCTGGCAGGTGGTGTAGACGATGACCACCGAGGGGCCCTCGTACTCGTTGGCGGCGAAGATCGCCTTGTAGAAGTGGTTGAAGTGAGCGGCGGTGGTCTGGGCCACGAAGACGTCGGGGTGCATCATCAGGATCTCGCCGATCTCCTTGCGGTGCTCGGTCTTCCCCTTGAGCACCTTGCCGAAGGCGCTCATCTTGGTCTCCTGGCCCAGGTAGGTCGCGGTCGAGGCCTGGCCGCCGGTGTTGGAGTAGACCTGGGTGTCGAGGACGATGACGTTGATGTCCATCCCCGAGGTGAGCATGCGGGAGAGCGCCTGGAAGCCGATGTCGAACATCGCCCCGTCGCCACCCACGACCCAGAGCTTCTTGTCCTTCCAGCCCATCTGGTCCCAGCGCATGCGGATACCCATGGCGTCGGTGGCGGCGTTCTCGAAGAGGGAGTTGGTCCAGGGGACGACGAAGGGATTGTAGGGGTAGGTCGAGGAGTAGACGGTGTTGCACCCGGTGGCGGCGACGATGCCCCAGTTCTTGCCGTAATAGAAGGCGTTCGCCGCCGAGAGCATCCGGAGCGCGGTGGCCTCGCCGCACCCGGCGCAGCTCCCCGCCCCGCCGACGAAGAGGTGGGTCTCCTGGTCGAGCATGATGTCGATGGGGGTGCGCTCGTTGATGTAGACCCGCGGGGTGTTGGGGAGCGACTCGAAGAAGGCGAACGCTTCCTTGTACTCGGGGACGGTGCGCTCGGTCTTCTCGATCATCGCGAGGGCGTCGTCGTTGCAGACCTCGACGCACTCGCCGCAGCCCTTGCACTTGGTGGGGTCCACGAAGATCGCGAAGTAGCCGGGCTCGTTCCCCTTCTTCTGGGGCAGGTCGTAGAACTTTTTGGTCTTGGCGAAGTGCGCCCGCATCCGCTCCCGGGTCTCGGGGTCGTCGATCTTGTTGAGCTCGGCCTCGAGCTGGCTCTCGGGGACGACCTTGGCCAGGATCGCGGTGTCCGGGCACTCGGTGACGCACTCCATGCACCCGGTGCACTTGTCGGCGTAATACTCGGGGATCTCCGGGGCGATGTAGGAGAAGTCGCGGTAGACGCCGGTGCCGGGCGCGATCAGGCTGCGGGCGACGCCGAGGTCGGCGGGGAGCTCGGCGTCGGCGATGCCCCTGTTGTAGGCCTCGACGACGGCCTTGAACTCCTGGTTGTAGCGGTCGATGTCGAGGGGCTCGGGCTCGGGGAGGACCTCGAGCTCGAGCTCGAGCTCACCGGCTTCGAACTTGCCGGTCTTCATGCCACCACCTCCTTGGGCTCACGGGCGATGACCTCGGCGGGCACCTCGATGAGCTCGGAGTAGCCGCGCCGGATCGCGGTCATGTTGTCCTGGACCACCTGCTCGCCGCGCTTGCCGAAGTACTTGCGGATCACCTTCTCGATCCGCTCCCAGAGCTCCTCCTCGCTGATCTTCGCCCGCTCGAAGAAGGGCGCGATCTTGAGGTAGGAGCCGAGCAGGACGATGCCCTGCATCCGCTGCACCAAATCCGGCCGGGTCGCCACCTCCTGGGCAATCTTGATGGTGTCGATGGCGTAAAGCCGGTAGCCGTGCTCGCGGATGAGCTCGCGGGCGTACTTGGGCACCGTGGCCCAGATCTCCTCGGGGTCGGTGTGCCTGGACTGCAGCCAGATTGCGCCGCCCTCGGCTAGGCCGACCAGCGGGTTGGTGTACTGCAAGGCCCGCGGGTCGTTGATCGCAACCATCTCGACGTAGCGGAGCTCGGCCCGCACCCGGACCGGCTCCTCGGCGACCCAGAGGTAATAGTTGGTGGGCAGCCCCTTCTTCTCCGAGCCGTATTTGGGGAAGGCCTGGACGTAGAGGCCGAAGAGGTCGGCGGTGACGCTCGCGATCACCTTGTTGGTGGTCACCGAGCCGTAGCCGCCCACCGAGTAGCCGCGGAGGCGGAAGGTGCCGGGCTCGGTGATATCCGGGTCCTCCTTGGGCTCGAGCGCCAAGGGGTGCTTGATGTTGAGGGCGAAGTAGCGCCGGTCCTTGTTCCCCTCGATCATGTGCTCGAAGGTGGCGATCACGTCGGCGGGGCGCACGTCGCGACCACCGAGCCCGGCGGCGCCGCCGTAGAAGGTGGGCAGCCGGTCCACCTTGAGCTTGGGGAAGCCGGGGTAGCCGTCGGTGGCGTCGGCGAAGGCTGCCTTGATCTCCCGGAGCATCGGGTTCGACTCCGCGAGCGGCTCGTCGGTGCGCTCGAGCACCGCGAAGGCCTTGGTGTGCTTGAGCGCGTCCACGATCCGCGCCCCGGGGAAGGGCCTGAAGGAGCGCACGTAGAGCGCCCCCACCTTCTCGCCCTTTTCGCGCAGGTGGTCCACCACCGCCTGGATCGTGCCGATCATGCTCCCGGTGGCCACCACCGCGTACTCGGCGTCCTCGAGCCGGTAGGGCTCGACGAAGTCGTAGCAGCGGCCGGTGAGCTTGCAGTAAAGTTCGAAGGCCTCCTCGAGCGCCGGCACTACCCGGGCGTAGAACGCCCGCTGGGCGATCCGGCCCTTCATGTAGGAGTCCTGGTTCTCCACCGGACCCGAGAGCACTGGGTGCTCGGGGTCAAACATGCTCGTGAGCTTTTCCTTGGGATCGCCGACGAACTCCTTCATCAGCTCCGGCTCGGGCAGCCGGAAGTTCTCCACCGTGTGGGTGACGAGGAAGCCGTCCTGGGCCACGATGAAGGGCACCAAGGCGGCCTCCGAGGCCCGCCGGGCGATCAGGGCCATGTCGGCCACTTCCTGGGCGTTGGCGGCGAAGAGGATGCCCCAGCCGGTGTCGGCGACGGCGTAGACGTCGTCGTGGCCGGCGTGGATGTTCAAGGCCTGGCTGGTGAGCGCCCGGGCCCCGACGTGGAAGACCATTGGCAGGCGCTTACCGCTGATAACGTGGAGCTCCTCTTTCTGCAGCACCAAGCCCTGGCTCGCGGTGAACGAGCTCACCCGTCCCCCCGCCAGCGCGAAGCCCTCGGCCGCTGAGCCCGCCGAGTGCTCGCTCTCGGGCTCGAGGAACATCAGGGGCTCGCCCCAGAGGTTGGTGCGCCCGTTGGCCACCGCCACCTGGAAGCCGTACCCCATGTTGGTCGAGGGCGTGATCGGGTAGGCGATCCCCGCCTGGGAGACGTGGGTCTCAACCCATACCGCGGCCTCCGACCCGTCCCCGGTGGTGGGGATGCCAGGAAACCGAACCTCGCTCATCTTCCCTCCTTTCGCGCGGGAACCGCCCGCGCCACCGGGCTTACCCTACACCCAAGCAAGGGCGCGGGGTCCCACCCCAAGGCACATTGGACCACCCGCCGCCGGGGACCCGTGTCCCCGCTAGCGGCGGCGCTTTTTACCCTCGCTCTCCTTCTTCTCGCCCTGCCACTCGCCGAAGTAGACCCGGTTCACGGTGAGCTTGACCGGGCGTTCGGGCCGGTCCTTCCCTTCCGGAGGACCGACCACGCGGCGCTTTTTCTTGCCGTCCTTCTTTTCGGACAACGTCTTCACCTCCTCGGCGGGAACCAGATCCACCTGGCGGAGGGCCGGGCTGGCCCCGGCGATCTGGACCCGAAAGCGTTCCCCCAGCCGGATCCGCCGGCCGGTTCGTTCCCCCAAAAGACTCAGGGTTTCGGGGTCGTATGCGTAGTAGTCGTCCTTCAGCGCTTCCTTCCGTAAGAACCCCTCGACCCCGTTATCGAGCATTACGAAGATCCCGAAGCTCTGGACCCCGCTCACCGTCCCCTCGAAGACCTCCCCGAGGTGGGCGCGGGCCCAGCGGGCCTGGTGGTACTTGGAGAGGTCGCGCTCGGCGGCCTCGGCGAGCCGCTCGCGAACCGAGGCGTGCTCGGCGATCTGGGGGAAGGTGCGCTGCCAGCGAAGGAGCTTCTCCTCCGAAAGCCGCCCCTGGATGAGCGCCTTCACCACCCGGTGCACCACCAGGTCGGGGTAGCGCCGGATGGGGCTGGTGAAGTGCAGGTAGTCGCGGAAGGCGAGGCCGAAGTGGCCGAGGTTCTCCTCGGCGTAGCGGGCGAGCTTGAGGGAGCGGAGGAGCAGGGTCGCCACCACCCCCGCCTCGGGCCGGCCCGAGGCCGCTTTGAGCACCTTCTGGTAGGCCGCCGGGGTGGGGGCCTCGAGCCGGTAGCCGAGCCGGGCGAGCGCCTCCGAGAGCTCGCGGAAGCGGTCCTCGCTCGGGTCCTCGTGCACCCGGAAGAGGGCGGGGAGCCCCCGCTCCTCGAGCTCCGCCGCCACCAGCCGATTCGCGAGCAGCATCAGCTCCTCGATGAGGCTCCTCGCCTTCTCCTCCCGGATCGGGATCAGGTGCACCTCGCCCTTCGGCCCGAGCTCGACCTTGACCTCGGGAAAGTCGAAGAAGATCGCGCCCTCGGCTTCCCTAGCGGCGCGGAGCCGCTGACTGAGCGCGAAAAGCGTCTTCACGTCCTCGGCCACGGGCGAAAGCGCTTCGCTGGGGGCGGCCCCCTCCAAGAAGGCCTCGACCTCGGGGTAGGTGAGCCGGGCGCGGGAGCGGATCACGCTCTCGACGAAGCGGTGCTCGAGGACCTTGCCCTCCCGGTCCAGGCGCACCAGCACCGAGACCGCGAGCCGATCCTCCCCGGGGACCAAAGAGCAAACCCCGTTCGAGAGCACCTCGGGGAGCATGGGCAGAACCCGGCCCGGAAGGTAGACCGAGGTGCCCCGGGCGTAGGCCTCGCGGTCGAGGGCCGAGCCCTCCTTGACGTAGTGGGCGACGTCGGCGATGTGGATGCCCACCTCGAAGGTGCCGTCCTCGAGGCGGCGAAGGTGGATCGCGTCGTCGAAGTCCTTGGCGTCCGGGCCGTCGATGGTGAAGACCGAAAGGTCCCGGAGGTCGACCCTTCGCTCGAGCTCCGGCGCAATCGGGCTCCGGGCCACACGGCGCGCCACGGCGAGGACCTCCTCGGGAAACTCATCCTTAAGGTCGTGCTTCAGGATCACCGCCCGGGTCTCGGCCTCGATGTCGTCCCCGGAGGCGCCCAGGCGCTCGAGGAAGACCCCGAAGACCTCGCGGGCCCCGCTCTCCTCGGGGAAGACCAGGCGCACCGCGATCCGGCTCCCGTCGGGTAGCACCCCGAGCCCCTCGGGACGGAGCTTGATCCGGGGCGGAAGCCGGGGGTCCTCGGGCACGAGCCAGGCGTAGCCCCGGGAGAACCGGAGGTTGCCCACCGCGTTTCGCCGGGCCCGCTCCAAGACGCGGAGGACCTCCCCGCTCTCCCGACCCCGGCGGTCGGTGCCGACGATCCGCGCCTCCACCCGGTCGCCGTGCCAGGCGCCCCGGAGGCGCTCCTCGGGGATAAAGAGGTCCGGCCCGCCGTCCTCGCGCACCACGAAGCCGTAGCCGTCTTTCGCGAGGTCGAGCCGACCGACGACCCGCGCGCCCCGCTCGGGAAGCTGGTAGCGGCTCCGCACCCGCTCGAGCTTCCCCTCGGCGACGAGTTCGTTCAAAAGCCCCCGGACCACCGAGCGCTTGAGCCCGAAGACGCGGGAGAGCTCCTTGGGGTGGGTGGGCTTTTTGTGCCTCTTTAAGTGCTCGTAGATCGCTTGCTTCATCTCATAGGATGCCCTCAAGCGCCCGACCGGTGGCGGCGAGCGCCTCGGCGAACTTCCCGAGGGCCTCGTCCACCTGGGCCTCGGTCACGATCAGCGGGGGCTCGAGGCGCACCACCTTGGGGTTGTTGAGCCCGAAGGCGGTGAGCACGCCCCGCTCGGCGAGCTCGCTGATAAAGACCGCACCGATGTCGGGGTCGGTGAACTCGACCCCCACCATGAGCCCCCTGCCCCGCACCTCCTCGATGAAGCGCGGCCACTCGGCGGCGAGCTTTTGAAGCCCTGAGAGCAGCCGCGCGCCCATCTCCCGGGCCCGGGCGGGAAGGTCCTCCTCCAGGGTGACCTCGATCGCAGCCAGCGCCGCCGCCGCCGCGAGGGGGTTCCCCCCGAAGGTGGAGGAGTGGATCAGGGGGTTTTCGCGGAAGGCCTCGAAGAGCTCGGGGCGGCCCACCGTCGCCCCGATGGGCATGACCCCGCCGCCCAGCGCCTTCGCGCTGGTGAGGAGGTCGGGCTCGATCCCCTCCCACTCCATCCCCCAAAAACGCCCGGTGCGGCCGAGCCCGGTCTGGACCTCGTCGACGATCAGGAGCACCCCCCGCTCGGCGGTGATCCGCCGGAGCTCCCGGAGGTACCCCTCGGGCGGGATCCGGACGCCGCCCTCCCCCTGGATCGGCTCCACGATCACCGCCGCGGTCTCGTCGTCGATCGCCCGGGCCACCGCCTCGGCGTCGCCATAAGGCACCACCTTGACTCCGGGAAGGAGGGGTTTTACCGGGTCCTGGTAGGCGGGGCGCGGCGTCAACGAGAGCGCCCCCATCGTCTTGCCGTGAAAGCCGCCCTCGGTGGTGATGATGCCGGGCTTCCCGGTATAGATCCGGGCGAGCTTGATCGCCGCCTCTACCGCCTCCGCCCCGGAGTTCCCGAAGAAGACCATCGAGAGCGCCCCCGGGGTGACCTCGGCGAGCCGGGCGGCGAGCCGCGCGGTGGGCTCCGGGACCAGCACCCGCACGCTCATCGGCATGCGGTCGAGCTGACGCTTCACCGCCTCCACCACCCGGGGGTGGCGGTGCCCCAGGTTCAGGGTGCCGTAAAGCCCCAAGAAGTCGAGGTAGCGTTTGCCCGACTTGTCCCAGACGTAGACGCCCTCGGCCCGGTCCTCGACGCGGTCGAGGCCGGTGAAGCGAAGGAGCCCTGCGAGTCCGGGGTTGATGTGACGTTCGAAAAGCGTAAAGACCTCGTCCATGCGTCCTCCAGAGGTGGCCCCTCTGGGCCTTTAGTATAGCACGCTCAAGCTTCGGCGAGGGCCCGAAGCTTTTCGTAGACCTTCGGGGGAAGCCGCACCGCCCGGCCCTCCCGGTCCTGGGGCACGTGCACCGTCCGGCCCGCCGCCGCCAGCACGCCCCCGGGGCGGAGGACGCGGTAGGCGAAGGCCACCCGCCGGCTCTTCACCTCTTCCAGGCGTACCTCGACCTGGGCGGTCTCCCCGTAGCGGAGCGGGCGGTGGTAGCGGAGGGCGAGCTCGACGACCGGGAAGAAGAGCCCCTCCCGCTCGAGCTCGTGGTAGGGAAGCCCGGCGTCGGCGAGGAGCCTCGTGCGCGCCTCCTCCAGCCAGACCACGTAGGCGGCGTGGTGCACCACCCCCATCTGGTCGGTCTCGGCGTAGCGGACGAGGACGGGGTAGGTCCGGGTCATAGCACCTCGCGGAGGTCGGTGTGGAAGGAAAGGCGGGGGATCCGCCTAAGGGGCACCTCGTGGGCGAGCTCCTCCTGGAGGTAGCCGTGGGCCCGGTTCAAAAGCGCCGCGGTCTCCTCCGCCCGCTCGAGCGCGCTGATCAAGACCCGCGCCCGGGAAAGGTCGGCGGAGATCCGGACCCGCTCCACGGTCACCACCAGGGGAAGCCGGGGGTCCTGCATCTCGTGGATGATGTCCGCAAGCGCCCGGGCCACCCGCGACTCAAGACGCAAGAGGGAACGGCTCACGGCGGCCTCCTTCCCCGCTCATTCTAGCGCGGATAGGGCTTTCGCGAGCGCGCGTGCCACCTCCCGGACGAGGGCCTCCTCGGGCCCCTCCACCATCACCCGGATCACCGGCTCGGTCCCCGAGGGGCGAACGTTCACCCGCCCCCCTTCGAGCCGCGCCTCGGCCTCCTTTACGAGCTCGGCCACCTTGGGGTGCACCATCACCCGGTGCTTGTCCCGGACGGGAACGTTCTCGATGACCTGGGGGTAAAGCGGGAGGGCGTCCACCCAGTCAGCGAGGTCGGTGCCGCTCTTTTTGAGGGCAGCCAGGGTCAAGAGGGCGGTGAGCAGGCCGTCCCCGGTGTGGAAGTGGTCCTTGAAGATCACGTGCCCGCTGGGCTCGCCCCCGAGGCCGGCATCCTCCTCCTCCATCTTCTCGGCGACGTAGCGGTCGCCGACCTTGGTCCGGAAAAGCCGCGCGCCGGCCTTGGCGAGGGCGTGCTCGAGAGCGAGGTTGCTCATCGTCGTCCCCACCACCCGATCCAAGCCCGAGACCCGGGCGTGCAGGTAGAGCACGTGGTCCCCGCCAGCGATCCGGCCGTGGCGGTCGGCGAAGATCGCCCGGTCGCCGTCGCCGTCGAAGGCCACCCCGAGATCGAAGCCGAGCTCCCGGACCAGCCGGGCCATCGTCTCGGGGGCGGTAGCCCCGAGGCCCCGGTTGATGTTCTTGCCGTCGGGGCTGGTGCCGATCGCGAAGACCTCGGCCCCGGCGCGGGAGAAGAGCTCGGGGGCGATCCGGTAGGTGGCGCCGTGGGCGGCGTCCACCACGATCCGGAGCCCGGCAAGATCGGGGGCGTGGCGGAGCAGGTGGTTCAGGTAGCGCTCCGCCCCCTCGGTGGCCTCGACCACCCGCCCTCCCTCGCGGTAGGGCAGGACACGCTCCAGGCGCGCCTCGATCTCCGCCTCGGCCTCGTCGGCGAGCTTCCTCCCGCCCTCGCCGAAAAACTTGACCCCGTTATCGGGGTAGGGATTGTGGCTCGCCGAGATCACCGCCCCCGCCCGGGCGGCGTACGCCCCGGTCAGGTAGGCGACCGCCGGGGTGGGCACCACCCCAAAGCGAAAGACCTCCACCCCCGCCGAGAGCAATCCCGCGGCGAGCGCGGCCTCGAGCATCGGGCCTGAGGCCCGGGTGTCCCGCCCCACGCCCACCGGCCCGCCGAGGACCGCGGCGGCGGCCCGGCCTAGACCGAGTACAAACTCGGGGGTCATGGGGGGCTGACCCACCCGACCGCGAACGCCATCGGTACCGAAAAAACGACGCATACCGCCCCCGAGATTAGCACATTCTATACCCCCACCCCCCATTCGGGGGATGGCTTTTTCTTATTAGAAGTTGGTACGCTCCCAATCTGGGAGGCGAGGAGGCCCACCAGGCAAGACGGGCGCCATGCGGGTGGGCGGAGCCAGTGGCGCGACCGACCCACCGGAGGGAAGGGTATGGCGATTTTTGGTAATCTGCGCGATATCGGTCTACTGGACCTATTGCCGCTGCTCGCCCACCAAACCGGGCGCCTGGTGCTGATCCGAAAGAAGGGCAACCTGGAGCTCTACGTCCAGGGCCGCCGGGTCGTCTGTGCCGAGGAGGAGCGCCGGGTCCTCTCCCCCGGCCAGCTCGAGGAACGCCTCTTGGAGATCCTCGAAGGGGGCGAGGGGAGCTTCGAGTTCTTCCCCGGCGAGGCCCCGAGGCACCAGCGGGGCTGCCTGAGCCTGCCGGTGGACGAGCTCGTCCTCAAGCTCGTCACCCTGAAGGACGAACTCGAGAGCGTCCGCGAGCAGCTCCCCATGCCCGACACCGTCTTCACCCTGGGCAACGTCGCCCTGGCCTACAGCGACCCCACCCTCGCCGAGTTCCTGGACCGCGCCTGGCCCCACCTCTCGGAGGGGGCCAGCGCCCGGCGCCTCGCCCCCCTCGTCGGCCTCCCCACCGACCGGGTCCGCTACCTCCTCCACAAGCTCCGTACCCTGGGGGCGGTGCGGCCGCTCGAGCGGCGCCCCGAGGCCACCCGGGAACGGCGCGGCCTGGCCGGGCGGTTGCTCGGGCTCTTGCGAAGGAGGTTCGGCAGCAACTCATGGAGCCTCTAAAGGTCATCGTCACCGGTCCGGTGGGGGCGGG
>WFXV01000151.1 GCA_015490435.1 Thermaceae bacterium | reverse complement strand
ATATAAGGACGAGGGCATCGCCGGCCGGCGCTCCGACCGGG
This sequence comes from Thermaceae bacterium, assembly GCA_015490435.1. GTDB lineage: Bacteria > Deinococcota > Deinococci > Deinococcales > Marinithermaceae > WFXV01. Next base: position 3,189 of record WFXV01000151.1, on the reverse strand, counting down.
GCGTAGGATCCTGGGGCGGGGGGACGTCGAGCGCGGGGTTCTTCTCCTGCGCCTCGGCCCACACGAGCGCCTTGTAGAAGGCCCGCACCCCGGCGAGGTACGCGGCGGCGGTGGCGGGGGCGAGGGGGCGGCGCCGCGTGCCCTCGGTGTGCCCGCCCTCCTCGAGGAGCTCCGCGAGCCACCGGTCCACGTCGTCGGGCGTCGCCTTCAGAATCGGCACCCTGGGGCCCTGAGCCTCCTCCGGCCAGGCCCAGGCGATAAAGTCCCGCACCCCGAGCCGGTAGAGCTCGTAGGTCTTTTGGCTGGTGCGGGTACGCTTTTTCGACTTCGTAGCCAGGAAGAACGCGAAAAGCTGTAGCAGACTTTCCACGTCGCGTTCGCTCGCGGCGCGCACCGCCGCGAGCCGGCGTTTTTTGGGGTCCTGGTAGTTGGGCAAGGGCTTCAGCACGGTCAAGGCTCCTGGGGTTGCATCCGGCTAGCGGATCACCTGCACCTCGGCTTCCAGGCCGAGCTCGGCCCAGATACGGTCCGCGGTGAGCACCGGCACTCCCAGACGCATCGCCTGGGCCAGGGCGGCCCGGTCGCCGAGGGCGAGGCCGTGCTTTTTGGCCAAGGCCCCGAGCTCCCCGGCCAGGGCGGCGTCGGCCTCGTTGAAGGGTAGAACCTCGAGGCCCAGCGCACGCAGGGCCGCGTGGATCCTCGCCGCATCCCGACCCTTCTCCCGGACCTTGCCCAGGACCTCGGCGAGGTTCACCGTCCCGATCGCGGCCCCCTCCCGGAGGGCGGTGCGGACGGCCTCGAAGCCCGGTTCCCGGTGCAGGTAGGCGAGGAGCGCCGAGGCGTCGAGCAGCACCCGCTCAGCCATCCCGCTCCGCCTCCCGGCGCCGGTCCTCGAGGAGTTCGGAGGCCAGGTCACCCTCGACCCCGGCCATCTCCTGCCAGATCGCTTCTTCTACGGTCTCGAACCGCTCGATCACCAGGCGGTTTCCCTCCCGGCGGACTACGAGCCGAACGCCAGGATCAAGGCGCAGGGCACGCCGGAGCGAGGCCGGCACGACTAGGCGACCATGGCGGTCGAGCTGAACCAGTGTGGTATCCGAGATCTGGTCGAGAATGGCTTTTCTGGTCATATCGCTATCATAACCCAGCATGGCCCGTTCTCTGGTGTAAAGCGTACTAATTAACATTAGTGCATTTTATTTATGGGCTGCTGGGGCGAACCTCCCTGAGGTTCCCTTCACACCGAATGGCCCCGGTCTTCGGCTCGAAGACCCTCCCGGGTCTACGGTAACGATCGAGGGAGCGAACTAACCCGAAGCATCCGTTTGCGTCCCGCCGCTTTGCCCCCGCTCGTGGAGGCACGCTCTGGCCCTACGCTGGGGGGGGCGTTGCCACGGAGAAGCGATCCGCGGCCTCGACCGGCAGACCCGGGGTCGCAAGCAGGGGTTTCTCGCCGAACAGCGCTGTGCCTTTTGCGCCGCCCCACCCGATCAAGAGGGGGTGCTCGTGAGGGGCGTCCAGTCAGGTTGGGCGAGCCGAACAGCAAAGGTGTCACGCAAAGGTTGGATGCCGCGGCGGGGAAAGAGTGCGAAGTCTGCCGGTCACGGCGAGGGGAAGCGAAAGCGGACACCGCTAGCCCGACCCGTTCGTACTGTCATTTGGCGTTGTATTATAGGCATATGGCACCTTCCATGTCCGAAGAGGCGATCCGTAGGGTAAAGCAGGGACTTCCCTACAGCGAATTCGAGGAGCTCCGGGCTCGACTCGGGGTTTCTGCGTCCAGGTTGAGCGCGGTGATTGCGGTGAGCGAACGGACCCTGGCCCGGCGCAAGAAGGAGGGGCGCTTCAAGCCCGACGAGTCGGACCGCCTGCTCCGCGTCGTTCGCCTCTACCAGCGCGCGGTCGAGGTTCTTGGCGAGGACGCCGCGGCGGCGTGGCTCACCACGCCCAAGCGGTTCTTGGACGACCGGACCCCGCTCGAGTTCGCCGATACGGAGATCGGGGCGTACGAAATCGATCAGGCCCTGGGCCGGCTGGAGCACGGGGTCTTCGCTTGAAGGTCCGCGCCTGGCGGCTAGTCCACGAACGCTGGGCGGAGAGTGCCCTCTCGGGCGAGGGAGCGCGTCGCTACGCGGGCCGTTGGAACCGAGAGGGAGAGCCGGTGGTCTACCTGGCCAGCTCCCTGGCGTTGGCGGTCCTCGAAACCCGGGTCCATCTTGAGGCGGTTGCGATCCAACAGCCCTACGTGGCCCTCGAGTACGATCTCCCGGAAGGGATCGAGGACCTGGAAGGCGAGCTTCCGGCGGACTGGCGTGGGGACGTGGAACGCACCCGCGAACTGGGCAGCCGCTGGTTGAAGGAGGGTTCGTCCCCCGTACTCCGCGTCCCGAGCGCGATCGTACCCATGGAGTACGTCTACCTGCTCAACCCCCGCCACCCCGACGCGCACCGAACCGAGCTCCTGCGGAGCCTACCCTTCGTCTGGGACGAGCGGCTCTTCTGAGCGGCGCCCCTCAAGCGCGTCCCCGTCTGGACGCCCGGTTTTGACCTTATCCCACCCCCTCGGCATCTCGCCCGGACGGGTGAGGCGCCCGTTGTGAGGAGTCGGTGCGTATCCCCGGGGTTTACACCCTGGGGCTTTCCAGGGTGTACGGGCCCGTGGCGGCTCGCCGGCGCCCGGCGGCATAGAGTAAAGGGGATGATCCGCGTCGGCACCGCTTCCTGGACCGACCCGACCCTCCTCGAAGCCGGGTGGTACCCGCCGGGCGTGAAAAACCACGCCGAGAAGCGGCTGCGTTACTACGCCGAGCGCTTCAACACCGTGGAGGTGGACAGCACCTACTACGCGATCCCGCGCCGCCGGGTGGCCGAGCTGTGGGCCGAGCGGACCGCAGACCTCGACTTCGACTTCAACGTCAAGTCCTACAGCGCCCTGACCCGCCACGGTGTCGAGGCCCGGGCGCTGCCCAAGGACCTGCGGCAGCTGCTTCCCAATCCCGAGGCCACCGGGAAGGTGCCGCAGTCGAAGCTGCCCCCGGAACTGGTAGAGGAAGCCTGGGTTCGCTTCTTCGACGCCCTCGAGCCCCTGCGGGACGCCGGCAAGCTGGGCTACACCCTCTTCCAGTTCCCGCCCTGGTTCAAGCCCTCGGAGGAGACCTACGGCTACCTGAAGGAGGTGGCCACCCGCGC
>WFXV01000150.1 GCA_015490435.1 Thermaceae bacterium | reverse complement strand
TCTTGAGGCCTCACTTATTGAGAGCTCCCCGCGCAGGATGCTCAGCACGATGGCAACCCTCTCCTCAGTGCTCCAGCTCCTTGTAGCCATTTTGCTCATACACTACCCCCTCTTACCTCGCAAGCGGTGCCGCTTGGAGCGAAGCACTACAAGATAGCGGGCGATCTGGAAGGCTGGGCTTACCGCACTCGCCGCAAGGTCACAGGGATCGGCCCTACGCCTCACATCAAGGTCGCGCTCCCAGTACTTCGCCTCTGCGATGGCAAGGGCAGGCGCGTAAAGCTTGCTCTCATCGTTCTTTTGCGTGACTGCCTGCCTTTTCGCTCCCTCGTTCGGGTAAAGCACATAGTCGGGGAACTCAGCTCCGCCAGTACCCTTGGTTTTTGGCTGGACCCAGTAAGAGAAACCAAGAAGCCTAAGCACGGGCTGGATAAACTCTTCCTCAGTTTGGGCTTCGTTGGCATTTTTAAGGAGTTCCTTTTTCTCCTCGTAGAGTTCAAGAAGTTTCCTGCGCTGGGGCTCGAAATCCTCTTGCCATTCGGACGTCTCCCGGAGACGAGTTTCCAGATAGTGCTCACTGAAAAGCCCTTGGTTGGTGTAGGGGCGCTTTGAACGCCAGCTTTCCTGGACTGCTTGCTCCTTTAGGACGCTTCGGACCCACTCCTCAATCGCAAGGACATCCTTCGTTGCCTTATGCTCAAGAAGCTGGTTCAGGAAACGCTCGACCCAGGCCCGATCCGCTTTAGCCATCTCGGCTTCGGCCCCTGCCACGAACAAAAGTTCGAAGTTCTGATTGTCCTTGGTGAAAAGAACCAAGGCAGAAGCCCCGGTTTTTGCTAGGTGACGTTCGGTCTGTTTCACCGGAGCAGTGGCTTTGTAGTGGATCACATAAACTTTGAAAAGGTTTTCTATATCAAGGAGCAAATCAGCACTTTGGTCGCCAATCCTTGCAGGTAAGGGTTCGAGTAGGTCCAGCAAGAGCCCCATAAACCACCTCTACCACTATTCTTACCTCCTACGCACTATTTCCGACCTGAACTGCGTAGAGAATGCAGATCGTAGACCTTAAGTTCAGGGAAATATCTTCGGAAAAAACCAGTGTCTAGCGAGGCTAGCGCCGGAGTGTATCCCTGGCTAGGTGCTGAAAGCACCTGGGCTCCAATCAGAAAATCGGCAAGTATTCTACGGGGACCTTCTTTATGGGATTTCCTACGGTTCTCCGCGTACCGCGCGAACCGCTCGGCTACGAGTTCCCAAACCTCGGGGCTCTCCATACCGGCAAAGACCGGTCGCAGCCGGTAGGCGTCCAAAAACTTTTTCACTAGCTTCGCCTGCGGCACCGCCAGGACCTCGGCGTAGACCGCGGCCGGCAAAACCAGCGGGTCGGAGGCATGCGCTTCTAAGAAGGCCACCGCCGCCTGGTGGTGAAGATCCTTGGGGTCTAGAACCGAAATGACCACGTTGGTGTCCAGAAAAATCACCTCAAAGGTCATCCTCGTCCCTACCCCTCAACTTCCGCACATACGCGACCGCGTCGTGGCTGGTAGCTTCCCCAAGCTTCTTCACCGCCTCTGGATCCTCGGCGATGAGCTTTTTCAAAAGCTCCCTTACCGGCGGCCGCGCCAGGCGAAGAACGATCTTTCCCCCTTCCACCTCTACCTCGAGGCGGTCTCCCGGCTTGATCCCGAGTGCTTTGCGCACCTCGGTGGGAAGGGTGATTTGGTAGCGGCTGCTCACGGTGGTGGTGGGCATGTGTTTATTATCAAGCAAGCTCTGCTTTGCGCACAAGGCAAAGCGAAAGGCCCCGGCGAACGCCGGGGCCTCGTTCAGCAAAGGCAACCCCTAAAAGGGATACCCCTCGGCCTCGAGGACCGCGGCGGCAACCTTCTTCTGGATGCCGATGCGGTCCACGGGGTCGTGCTTGGTGAGCCGGCGAGCGGCGCTCATCAGCATGCGCAGGTCGGAGCCCTCTTCGAGGTAGGGCAGGAGCGCCTGGGCCTCGGTGCTGGCCTTGTCCATCTGTTCGGTTAGGTAGTACTCGGTCGCGAGGAGGGAGAGCTCGTCGCCGCGCTTTTTCGCCCGGAGAAGGGCGCTCTCAGCGGCGTAGGCAGCGATCGCGATGTCGGCGACGCGGAGGAGCACCTCCTCTTCCTTCACGATCTTCTCGCCGAACTTCTGGGCGGCGAGCCCGGCGGTCATGAGGGCGAGCTTCTTGAGGCCCTCGACGTAGCCGTAAAGGCGCTCGAAGTCGTCCTCGGGCGGCTCGGAGAGGGCGGGCTCGAGGAGCTCTTCCTGGAGCTTCATCGCCGCTTCATACAGCGGCAGCTCCCCTTTCAGCGCCCGGCGGAGCATCATCCCCGGGATGAGGAGGCGGTTGATCTCGTTCGTGCCCTCGAAGATGCGGTTGATGCGGCTGTCGCGGTAGGCCCGCTCCACCGGGTACTCGGCGATGTAGCCGTAGCCGCCGTGGATCTGGACCGCCTCGTCGACCGCGTAGTCGAGCACCTCGGAGCCCAGCACCTTGATGATGCTGGCCTCGACCGCGTACTCCTCAATCGCCTTGACGGCGTTTTCCTTGCCTAGGCGCTCGATCTCCTCGTCGATCAGGCCCACGGTGCGGTAGGTCGCGCTCTCACCGACGTAGGTGTAGATCGCCATGCGGGCGAGCTTTTCCTGGATGGCGCCGAACTTGGCGATGGGCAGGCCGAACTGCACCCTTTGTTTGGCGTACTTGGCCGAGTCGCGAAGCGCCACCTTAGCCCCGCCCACGGCGCCGGCGCCGAGCTTGTAACGGCCGACGTCGAGCACCAAAAAGGCGATCTTGTGCCCCTTGCCGATCTCCCCCACCACGTTCTCAGCGGGCACCTTGACGTCCTCCAGGATGACCTGGCGGGTCGAGGAAGACTTGATGCCCATCTTGTGCTCTTCGGGACCGAAGGAAAGCCCCGGCGTGTCGCGCTCGACCAAAAAGGCTGTGAAGTCCTCGCCGTTCACCTTGGCAAAGACGATGAAGAGATGCGCGAATCCGGCGTTCGAGATGAACTGCTTGGTGCCGTTTAGCACGTAGTACTTGCCGTCCTCGGTGGGGGTGGCGGTGGTCTTGATGCCGAGCGCGTCGGAGCCGGCCCCGGGTTCGGTGAGGGCGTAGGCGCTCACCCACTCGCCGGAGGCGAGGAGAGGCAGGTACTTTTTCTTTTGCTCCTCGGTCCCGAAGTAGACGATGGGCAGGGTGCCGATGCCGGTGTGGGCGCCCACGGTGACGGCGAAGCCCCCGGCCTCGGAGAGGTTCTCAGCGATCACCGAGGAGACCACCTTGGGAAGCTCGAGCCCGCCGTATTCCTCCGGGATGTCGGGCGCGAGCAGGCCGAGCTCCCCTGCCTTCTTCATCAGCTTCGGGTTCTCCTCGAGCATCCGCTCCTTGGACTCCTCCATCTCGGGGAGCACCGGGAGCACCTCGCGCTCGACGAAGGTCCGGGTGGTCTCGGCGATCATCCGGACGGTCTCGTCGAAGTCCTCGGGCGAGTAGACCTCGGGGGCGCGTTCCAAAAGAAAGCCCCCACCCTTCTTCCAAAGGGGTTTTTCGCTCATTTCTTCCCTCCTTCGGGGTAGACCTCAAAGAGCCCGGCGGCCCCCATGCCGCCGCCGATGCACATGGTGACGAGCCCAAGCCCCCCACCCCGGCGCCCGAGCTCGTGGACGAGCTGGGTGGTGAGCTTGGCGCCGGTCGCGCCCAAGGGGTGACCGAGGGCGATGGCGCCGCCGTTGACGTTGGTGATCTCCTCGGGCATACCGAGTTCCCGCATCACCGCCAGAACCTGGGCGGCGAAGGCCTCATTGAACTCGATCAGGTCGAGGTCCTTCATCGTCACCCCGGCCTTTTCGAAGGCCTTGGGCACGGCGTACATGGGGCCGATGCCCATGATGTCGGGCTCGACCCCGGCCACCTGGAAGGTGAGGAACTTGGCGAGGATGGGAAGGCCCAAGGCCTCAGCCTTTTCCCGGCTCATCACAAGAACGGCGGCGGAGCCGTCGGAGTAGGGCGAGGCATTGCCGGCGGTGACGGTGCCGCCTTGCTTGAAGGCGGGCTTCAAGGCCGCGAGCTTTTCCAGGCTGGTGTCGGGGCGGACGGTCTCGTCCTTCTCGAAGAGCACCTTTTCTACCTGCTTCTTGGTGCCCTTGTAGCGGACCTTCTCCACCGGGATCTTGACGATCTCGGGCTCGAACTTACCCTCCTCCCAGGCCTTGGCGGCGCGCTGGTGGCTACGGAGCGCCCACCTGTCCTGATCCTCGCGGGAGATGCCAAAGCGCTCGGCGACCCGCTCGGCGGTGTAGCCCATGCCGATGTAAGCGGAGTAGGTGTCCGGGCTCCAGGTGTCCGGGGTGAGTTCGGGGTGGAGCCGGTAGTGGTAGCCGCTCATCGGCACCTGGCTCATCATCTCCACCCCGCCGGCGAGCACCGCGTCGGCCATCCCGGTCATCACCGACTGGGCGGCCATGGCGATGGTCTGAAGGCCGGAGGAGCAAAAGCGGTTGATCGTGGCCCCCGGGACCTCCACCGGAAATCCCGCCCGAAGCAGGGCGAGCCGGGCGATGTTGAGCCCCTGGGAGGCCTCGGGCATGGCGCAGCCCCAAAGCACGTCGTCCAGCTCCTTGGGGTCGAGCTCCACCCGGCCGAGCGCCGCCCGCATCACCTCGGCGGAGAGGTCCACTGGGTGGACGGTGGCGAGCGCCCCGTTCTTCTTGCCCCGGGCTACGGGGCTCCGAACCGCGCTTACGATGACGGCTTCGCGCATACCTGCCTCCTAGTTCCGAATCGGCTTGCCGGTCTTAAGGACGGCAAGCACCCGCTCGAGGGTCTTCTTGGTTCCGGCGAGCTTCAGGAAGGCCTCGCGTTCGAGGTCCAGGATCTCGTCCTCGCTCACCTCGCGCGGCGGCCCGTCGCCGCCCGAGAGGACGTAGGCGAGTTCCCGCGCGATCTTGACCTCGTGGTCGGTGATCTGCCCCGCCTCCCTGAACTGCCAGATCGCGTACTTGAGGTTGCCGTAGGCCTCCTTGCCGAGCACCCGAACGCGGCGAAAGCCTCGCACCGGGGGCACGTAGTTCTCGGCGAGGTGGAGGACCGCCGCCTTCGCCCGGCCGATCAGCCGGTCGCGGTTCATGACGATCTCGTCGTTCGGGCGCAAGTAGCCGAGCTTTTTCGCCTCCAGCGCGCTGGTCGAGGTCTTGGCCATGGCGATGGTTTCAAACGCCCGGCGCACAGCGGCGAACGGATCGGCCTCGTCGTAGGGAGCGAGCTCCTCAGAAAAGCGGAAGAGGAGCTCCTTGGTGCCGCCACCGGCGGGGATGAGCCCCACGCCCACCTCGACGAGCCCCATGTAGAGCTCGGTGTGGGCCACCACCTGGTCGGCGTGCAGGGTGTACTCGGCGCCGCCGCCCAGCGTGAGCCCGGCGGGCGCCACCACCACCGGGAAGGGGGCGTAGCGGAGCCCCATCGTGGCCCGCTGGAAAGTGCGCACGGCGAGGTCGAGCTCGTCCCAGTCGCCCTCCTGGATGAGCATGGCGATGAGCCCCAGGTTGGCGCCGGCGGAGAAGGTGCGGGGGTCGTCGTTGCCCACGACCAGGCCCACGAGGCCCTCCTTCTCGATGTATTTGAGGGCCCAGTCGGTGAGCGAGAGGACGCCCTCGCCGATCGCGTTCATTTTGCCGCGGAACTCAAGCAAAAGGACGCCGTCGCCGAGGTCCAAAAGGGCTGCTTCCTTGTTCTCCTTGACCACGCGGCCCTCTTCGTGGAGCTCGGCGAGGACGATCTGGCCGGGTACCGGCGGCACCGGGGCGTAGCCGCCCTCGAAGGTGAGGAAGAGCTTCTTGCCGCCCTCTTTCTTGTAAAAGCTCCCGTCGGCCTTTTCGAAAAGCTCCGGGGTGCCAAGCCCGAACTCCGCGAAAAGCGCCTTCACGCGCTCGAGCCCCACCGCGTCCATCTGCTCGAAGGGCCCCATCTCGAAGCCAAAGCCCCAGCGCATCGCCCGGTCGACGCTCACCAGGTCGTAGGCGATCTCGGGGGTCTTTTCCAGGGCGTAGTGGCTGGTGAGGGCGAAGAACTTCCGCATGAAGGGGCCGTAGGGCTCGGGGAGCTCGAGCACCTTCTTTAGCCGCTCGGCGAGCGGAAGGTCCTTGATCTCGGAGAACCCCGGAATCTTGGGCTTCTCCCGCGGGCGGTACTCGAGGGTCTTTGGATCGATGGCGTAGATCTCCTTGCCCTCTTTCTTGTAAAAACCCGCCTTCGTCTTCTCGCCGAGCCGACCCATCTCGACGAGCTTTTTCACCCACTCGGGCAGGGCGAAGTCCTCACCGGTGGCCTCGGCCAGTTCGCCGGCGACGAAGAGGAGCACGTCGAGTCCGGTGAGGTCGGCGGTGCGGAAGATCGCGCTCTTCGGCCGGCCGGTGAGGGGGCCAAGGAGGGTGTCCACCTCCTCGATGGAAAGCCCGAACTCCTCCATCAGCCGCACCGCCTGGACCATGCCGTAGACGCCAAGGCGGTTCGCGATGAAGCCGGGGACGTCCTTGGCCCGGACCACGCCCTTGCCGAGGACGCGGTCGGCGAAGGATTCCATCGCCCGCACCACCTCGGGATCCGTCAGCTCGCCCGGGATGATCTCAAGAAGGTGCAGGTAGCGGGGCGGGTTGAAGAAGTGGGTGCCGAGGAAACGCTTTTTAAAGTCCTCGCTCCGCCCCTCGGTGAGCACCTTCATGGGGATGCCCGAGGTGTTCGAGGAAACGATCGCGCCCGGCTTCAGGATCTTTTCCAGCCGGGCGAAGAGCTCCTGCTTGGGACCGGGCTTTTCGATGATCGCCTCGACGACCCAGTCCACGTCCTTGAGCTTTTCTAAGTCGTCCTCGGTGTTCCCGATCTCGATGAGGCGTGCCCGATCGGGGTCCATGAACGCTGCCGGGCGCGCCTTCAAGGCGCGCTCCAGGCCCTTTTTCACGATCGCGATTCGGTCCTCCCCCTCGGCGGGGATGTCGAGGAGGACCACCGGGATTCCAGCGCTGGCGGCGAGGGCGGCGATCCCTGCCCCCATCGTGCCCGCGCCGACGACGCCGATCTTCTTGATGCGCATGCCCACCTCCTTATACCGAGTATAAATTTATACCGCGTAGAGCCTCGAGGGCAACCCGCGACCAGCCCTCGAGCCCCTCGGCCTCCGCCTCCACCTGGGCGCGGGGCACGAGCTCCCCGGAGAGCTTCTCCGCTTCCCGCACCACCGGCCTTCGGTCGGGCTCGACGAGGTAGAGCACCCCCACGTGCACCCGCTCCACCGGGGTGGCGTCGGTGAGGATGAGCCCCAAGCGGCGCACGCGCTTCGCCCGCACCCCAGCTTCCTCGAAGAGCTCGCGGTAGAGCGCCCAGGTGACGGGCTCGCGGCAGAGGTCCTCGGGGTTCACGTGGCCGCCGACCCCGATCGACTGCCGGCCCACCAGGCGCTTTTCGCCGCCCTTCGGCTTTCGCCGCATCCGCCAGACCTTCCCCTCGAAGACGAGCACCGCGTAGGGAATCGGCTGGCGGTAGCGCTCGTCCTCCTCGACCCGCTCCCGGGGGAAAAACGCCCCCTCCCGGTTGATCCGCTCCCAAAGTACGGCGTCCAGCGGCTGCACCCGGACGGAGGGCGGGGGGAGGCGGCTCGCTTCCAGCGCGTAGACCAGTTCCACGGGTTCAAGGTACCCCGGGGGAAAAGCGTTATACTGGACTCGGTAAAAACTTATACCGAGGCTAAAGCGCTAGACTCGGTGGCAAAACCCCAAGGAGGTTCACGATGGATCGGCCCTGGTACGCCCACTACGACCCCGGTGTCCCCCACGAGGTGGACTACCCGAAAAAGCCCCTCTATCACCTCCTCGAGGCCTCAGCCGAGCGCTTCCCGGACCACCCGGCGGTGGACTTCCTCGGCCGCCGCATCCGCTACCAGGAGCTCTGGCAGAGCACCCGCCGCTTCGCCCGGGCGCTCCAGGACCTGGGTATCAAGCCTGGGGACCGGGTGGCGGTGATGCTCCCCAATAGCCCCCAGTTCTTGGTCGCCTTCTATGGCACCCTGCTCGCGGGCGGGGTGGTGGTGAACACCAATCCCCTCTACACCGCCCACGAGCTCGCCCACCAGCTCCGGGACTCAGGGGCGCGTTTCCTGGTCATGCTCGATCTGCTCTGGCCCCGCTTCGCCGAGATTGAGGGCGAGGTTCCCACCGAGTTCGTGATCACCACCGGGATCCAGGACGCCCTCCCCTTCCCGAAAAACCTCCTCTACCCCTTGAAGATGAAGCGGGAGGGGAAGTGGGTCGAGGTCCCCGAGCACGAAAAACGCCGCGACTGGAAGAAGCTCCTTCGGAACACGCCCCCAGAACCCTCCCCCGCCGAACCCGACATCGACGAGCTCGCGCTGCTGCAGTACACTGGCGGCACCACGGGGACGCCCAAGGGCGCCATGCTCACTCACCGCAACCTGATGGCGAACGTCCACCAGGTGCTCGCCTGGGCGCCCGGGCTGGAACCGGGCCGCGAGGTCATGCTCGGGGTGCTCCCCTTCTTCCACGTCTACGGCATGACCGTCTCCATGAACTTCGGCATCGCCCTCGCGGCGAAACTGGTGCTCCTGCCGCGCTTCGAGATCAAGCAGGTGATCCAGGCAATCGAGCGCCACAAGGTGACGCTCTTCCCCGGCGTGCCCACGATGTACGTCGCCTTCAACACCTTCCCCGGGATCGAAAAGCGCAACATCCGCTCGATCAAGGTCTGCATCTCAGGGGCGGCGCCCTTGCCCGTCGAGGTCGCCGAGCGCTTCGAAAAGCTCACCGGGGCGAAGCTCGTCGAGGGCTACGGCCTATCCGAGGCGGCCCCGGTGACCCACTGCAACCCGATCTACGGCAAGCGTAAGAAGGGCTCGATCGGGCTTCCGCTCCCCAGCGTGGACGCGAAGGTCGTGGACCCCGAGTTCCGCCCCCCGCCTCCGGGGGAGGCCGGCGAGCTCGCGGTGGCGGGCCCGAACGTGATGAAGGGGTATTGGAACCGGCCCGAGGAGTCCGCCGCCGCCCTCCGGGAGGGCTGGCTCCTGACCGGCGACATCGCCCGCATGGACGAGGAGGGCTACTTCTATATCGTCGACCGTAAGAAGGACATGATCATCGCCGGGGGCTACAACATCTACCCCCGCGAGGTCGAGGAGGTGCTCTACCAGCACGAGGCGGTGCGCGAGGCGGCGGTGGCCGGCGTGCCCGACCCCTACCGCGGCGAGACCGTGAAGGCCTTCGTCGTGCTCAAGGACGAGTACAAGGGCAAGGTGACCGAGAAGGAGCTCGAGGCCTTCGTGCGCGAGCGGCTCGCCCCCTACAAGGTGCCGAAGCTCTGGGAGTTCCGCGACGAGCTCCCGAAGACCGCGGTGGGCAAGATCTTAAGAAGGATGCTTCGGGAGGAGGAGATCAAAAAGCGGAGCGAGGGCAAGTAGACTAACCCCATGACCGCGCGAGGCCAGATCGCCGTCGGCGGGCTGGGGATTCTCCTCGCCCTGCTGATCGCCTGGGCGGCGGCCGGGATCCGCATCGTGGACAACCGGCACGTCGGCTGCCGCATCCGGCTGGGCCAGATCCAAACGAACGAGACCCCGCCCGGGGTGCACTGGGTGATGGTGCCGATCGAGTCCTTGGCCACGGTGCCGATCCACACCCGGATCCTCGACTACAAGGGGGTCGAGGTCCTGGCCAAAGACGGGCTCCGGATCCACATGGACATCACCGTGGGCTACAAGATCAAGCCTCAGATGGCCTGCGACGCCTATTTGCAGTACACCGATATCGAGCGGGGCCTCGTCGTCCCCGAGATTCGCTCGGCGCTCAGGAAGGTGGCCTCCCAGTTCCACTCCACCGAGTACTACGAAAAGCGCTCGGAGGTGGACGCGAAGATCGTTATGGCGCTGGAAGAGCTCAAAAACCCCTACTTCGAGATCGTGCAAGTGAACATCCGCAACGTGGTGCTGCCCGACTCGGTGGTCCAGGCGATCCAGCGGAAGATCGTCGCGAAACAAGAGGCGGAGCGGATGCTGTTCGTGCTCGAGCGCGAGAAGAAGGAGGCCGAGCGCAAGAAGATCGAGGCCCAGGGCATCGCCGAGGCGAACCGCCTGATCGCGGGCTCGCTCACCGAGAACTACCTCAAGTGGTACCAGATCCAGGCGATCAAGGAGCTCGGGCAGGCCCCCTCCAACACCTTCATGATCGTGCCCTACGACTCCGGGCTCTTCCCCATCCCCACCTACCCGGTGCCCGGGGGTAAGAAGTAGGATGCGCTCGCCCTGGGCAAAACTCCAAGGCGTCGAGCGGGTGGTGCTCTACCCGCCGCCGGGACCGGTGGTGGCCGAACTCCGGGTCCCGGGCTCGAAAAGCGCCACCAACCGCGCCCTGCTGCTCGCGGGCTTCGCGAAGGGGCCCTCCACCCTCAAGGGGATCCTGAAAAGCGACGACGCCTATTGGGCGACGGAGGCGCTAAAGACCCTCGGGATCGGGGTCCGGGTCGAGGGGGAGACCGCCTACGTCGAGGGCGGCGGGCCTAAGAGGCAGGAGGCCGAGGTCTTCGTCGGTTCGGCGGGGACGCTCGCCCGCTTCCTCACCGCGATGCTCGCCTTCACCCCCGGTCGCTGGACCTTGAAGGCAAGCCCCCAGATGCAGCGGCGGCCGATCGCGCCGCTACTTGATGCGCTCAAGACCCTGGGCGTGGGCGTTACCTACCTCGAGGAGGAGGGTCGCTTTCCCTTCGTGCTCGAGGGCAGGGAGGTCCCGGGCGGGGAGGTTCGGATCTCGGGAGCGACCTCGAGCCAGTTCGTGAGCGCCCTCCTGCTCGCCGGGGCACTCGCCGAGGGGTCCCTTTTCGTGCGGGTGGAGGGGGGCATCGTCCAGCCCGACTACGTGCGGATCACCGCCCGGATGATGGAGGGCTTCGGGGCCCGGGTGCGGGAGGAAAAGGAGGGCTTTCGCATCCAGCCCACCGGCTACCGGGGGCGGGAGGTCGAGCTCGAGGCCGACGCCAGTAGCGCCGCCTACTTCTTCGCCCTGGCGGCGGCGAGCGGGGGCCGGGTGCGGGTCTTGAACCTGGGAAGCGATACCCTCCAGCCCGACCTCGGCTTCGTGGACGTGCTCGCGCGGATGGGCGCGGAGGTGGACAAGACGAAGACCGCGACCGAGGTCAAGGGGCCGAAAAAGCTCAAGGGCGGCTTTCGCCAGTCGCTTTTGCTCATGAGCGACCAAACCCCCACCCTGGCCGCCCTCGCCGCTTTCGCCGACGCACCGATCGAGATCCGCGAGGTGGCCCACGTCCGCCACCACGAAACCGACCGGATCGCGGTCATGGCCGGGGAACTCGGGAAGGCGGGCATCCGGGTCGAGGAGTTCCCGGACGGCCTCCGCGTGCATCCCGGCACGCCCAAGCCCGTTCTGCTCGACAGCCACGACGACCACCGGGTGGCGATGAGCCTCTCGCTTTTATCGCTCGCCGCCCCGGGCCTTTCGATCCGGGACCCCGGGGCAGTTTCCAAGACCTTCCCGGATTACTTCGACCGCCTCGCGGAACTCGGCTTCCGGGTGGGCGTGTATACTCAAGGGTCATGAGCGCGAACAACGCCCCCGAACCGCGTTACTGGGAGAAGATGCGGCTCATCGCCGCCACCCTCAAGGAAGTCGAGGGGCCGATCGTGATCATCGCCCACGAGGACCCCGACGGCGACGCTCTAGGCAGCACCCTTGGCCTTTACCGGGCGCTCAAAAAACTCGGTAAGGAGGCGATCTGGATCCTGGACCCGCCGCGTTTTCTGCGCTTCATCCCTAAGGAAGAGGAATACCACCCGCCGCTTGAAGCGCTTCCCGAAGACGCCACCTTGGTGGTCCTGGACTCGGGCGACAAGGACCGGGCAGTGGGGGCGCCGGTGGAGGGGTTCGTGATCAACATTGACCACCACGGGTCGAACTCCCGCTTCGGGCAGATCCACGTGGTCGACCCCACCAAGCCGGCGGCGGCGATGATGGTCAAGGACCTGATCGACCTCTTAGCCGTCGAGTGGGACGCCGAGATCGCCACCCCGGTGCTCACCGGGATCATGACCGACACCGGGTTTTTCAGGAACTCGAACACCACCCCGGAGGTCTTCGAAACCGCCGCCGAGCTCGTGGGCTACGGGGTGAAGTACGCAGAGCTCGCAGACCGGCTCTCCTGGCGACCGCCGGAATACTTCAAGCTCACCGCCCTGGTGCTCTCCACGGTGCAGTTCCACTTTGGCGGGCTCGCGGTCACCGCCCACGTCACCCGCGCGATGATCGAGGAGGCGGGGGCGGCGGAGGAGGACTCCGACGACTTCGTGGGACTTTTGAAGACGGCGGAGGGCTCGGTGGTGGCAATCTTCCTGAAGGAGCGCGAGGAGGGCGTCAAGATCTCGATTCGCTCGAAGAACGGGGTCAGCGCCCAGCGGATCGCGCTCGAGCTCGGGGGCGGCGGCCACGTCCCCGCCGCCGGCGCCACCCTCGAGGGCAAGACGCTCGAGGAAGCCTACCCCATCGTGCTCGAAGCGGTCCGCAAGGAGCTCATCCGCTCAGGCCTCCTCGCCCCCGACGAAGAGGACGCGAAGGTCGTTTAGGTTGTTGGCGGTGGGCCCGGTCTGGAGCAAGAGGCCGAGCGCCTCGAAGAAGGCGTAGGCGTCGTTTTTCTCAAGGTAAGCGCGGGGATCGAGCCCCAAGGCCAGCGCCCGGTGGAAGGCATCTGGGGTGAGGACCGCCCCGGCGGTGTCGGTGGGGCCGTCGAGCCCGTCGGAATCGGCGGCAAGAGCGTACACCCCCCGGGGCCCGAGCTCCGCGAGCAGGGCGAGCAAGAACTCCTGGTTCCGGC
>WFXV01000149.1 GCA_015490435.1 Thermaceae bacterium | reverse complement strand
TCTTGAGGCCTCACTTATTGAGAGCTCCCCGCGCAGGATGCTCAGCACGATGGCAACCTTCTCCTCAGTGCTCCAGCTCCTTGTAGCCATTTTGCTCATACACTACCCCCTCTTACCTCGCAAGCGGTGCCGCTTGGAGCGAAGCACTACACGGGCGATCTACGGCAGCTACCTCCCCACCCGGCCGGCGCTCTACAAGGACCCGGACGTCCTGAGCGCGGTGCCCTTCATGGGCCGGCTCTACGACGTCTTCACGAACGCGGTGCCCCGTCCCAGCGCCCAGACCAAGAAGAAGTACAACCAGGTCTCGGCCGCCTTCTGGACCGCGGTGCACTCGGTGCTCGAGGGCAAGGTTCCGGCCGAGATGGCGCTCAAGCAGCTCGAGATGCAGCTTGAGCGCATCAAGGGCTCGGGCTCGTAAGGCGGGGGTTTCGGCACGCGGGCCCCGGCCAGCCGGCCGGGGCCCGGCATGGAGGAGGACGTGGCTAGGCGCTCGCTCACGAAGCGGCAGGCGCAGATCGCCTGGGTCTTTCTCGCCCCCACCCAGCTGATCCTCCTGGTGGTCGCCGCCTACCCGCTCTTTCGCACCTTCCAGCTTTCCCTCTACCGGGCGAACCTGCTCGACTACCCCTTGCGGCCCGAGTGGGTGGGGCTCGCCAACTACGTCTACCTGATCCAGGACGCCTACTGGTGGATCAGCGTCAAGAACACGGTGATCTTCACCGTGGTCTCGGTGGTGCTCGAGACCGTGCTCGGCCTCGGGATCGCGCTCCTTGTGAACGCCCGCTTTCCCCTGAGGGGGGCGATGCGCACCGCGATGCTCATCCCTTGGGCGATCCCCACCGTGGTCAGCGCCCAGATGTGGCGCTGGATGTACAACGACGTCTATGGAGTGGTCAACGACCTGCTCCTGAGGCTCCACCTGATCGCGCGGCCCCTCGCCTGGCTCGCCGATCCCCACCTGGTGCTCCCGGCGGTGATCGCGGTGGACGTCTGGAAGACCACCCCGTTCATGGCGCTCCTTCTGCTCGCCGGGCTCCAGTCCATCCCCGAGGAACTCTACGAGGCCGCCCGGGTGGACGGGGCGGGGGCGCTGCAGCAGTTTTGGTTCATCACCCTGCCCTTGCTCGTGCCCGCCCTCTTGGTGGCGCTCATCTTCCGCACCCTGGACGCGCTCCGGGTCTTCGACGTGATCTACGTGATGACCGGGGTGAACCCCTCGACCATGAGCATGTCGGTCTACGCCCGGCAGCAGCTCGTGGACTTCGGCGACCTCGGCTACGGCTCGGCGATCTCCACCGGGATCTTCTTAATCATCGCCCTCTTCGTGGTGCTCTACCTCACCGCGCTCAGGGTGGAGGTGGACTGATGCGGCCCCTTCGGTTTTTATCCCGGGTCGGGTTCTACCTGCTCGTGCTCCTCGTCTTCGTCTACCTGGTCTTTCCCTTCTACTGGGCGGTGGTCAGCTCGCTCAAGGACCCCCAGGAGCTCTTCGCCACCCCGGTCACCTACTGGCCCAAGCACCTGCGCTGGCAGAACTACCTCGACGTCTTCACCATGCAGCCCTTCGGGCGGAACCTTTTGAACTCGGCGGTGGTGGCCGGGACCACCACCCTGCTCGCCCTCCTCGTGGGGAGCTTTGCCGCGTATGCCCTTGGGCGGTTTCGCTTTTTCGGCAAGCGGCCGATCTACTACGCGATCCTTGCGGTCACGATGTTCCCCCAGATCAGCGTGCTCGGCGGGATGTACGTGCTCATCAAGACCCTCGGGCTTTACAACACCTGGTGGGCCTTGATCTTCTCCTACATGATCTTCACCCTGCCCTTTACCGTCTGGGTGTTGACCAGCTTCGTGCGGGAGATTCCGAGGGAGCTCGAGGAAGCGGCCTACGTGGACGGCGCCACCCCGGTGCAGGTGCTCTTCTTGGTGCTCCTGCCGCTGATGGCGCCGGGGCTCGTCACCGCCGGGCTGCTCGCCTTCATCGGGGCCTGGAACGAGTTCCTCTTCGCCCTGACCTTCACCGTGGACGACCGGGCCCGCACTGTCCCGGTGGCGATCGCGTTCTTTAGCGGGGCCAGTCAGTACGAGCTGCCTTGGGCTCAGATCATGGCCGCAAGCGTGATTGTCACCGTGCCCTTGATTGTGCTGGTCCTTATCTTCCAGCAGCGGATCATCGCCGGCTTGACCGCGGGGGCGGTGAAGGGGTGAGTCAGTCGGCGGCTTCCTCGAGCCGGGGCTCGGCCCGGCCGACCTCGGCCCCGAGCCCCTTGAGCTTTTCCACCAGGTTCTCGTAGCCGCGTTCGAGGTGGTCGGTGCCCTCGATCCGGCTCTCGCCCTTGGCGGCGAGCGCGGCCACCACCAGGGCGCCGCCGGCGCGGATGTCGAGCGCCCGCACCTCGGCGCCGAAGAGCTCTCGGCCGTGGATCGCGAGGGTCCGCTCCTTGAGCTGGAGCTCGGCGCCCATGCGGGCGAGCTCGGCGGCGTGGGTGAAGCGCTCGGGGTAGACCCGGTCGGAGACCAGGCTGGTGCCGGGCACGGTGGCGAGGTAGGCGCCGACGATCGGCTGCAGGTCGGTGGGGAAGCCGGGGTACTCCCGGGCCTCGACGTTGAAGGGCACGGGGTTCGGGGTGGCCTCGAAGAGGAGGGTATCGCCGTCTGCGATCAGGCGGTGGCCGGAATCGTTGAGCTTGTCGAGGAGGGCGTCGAGGTGGCGGGGCTCGACGCCCAGAAGCCGGATCTTCCCCCGGGTGGCGGCGGCCGCGAGGAGGTAGGTCCCGGCCTCGATGCGATCGGGGATGATGCGGTAGCCCCGCACGCCAGCGAGGCGCCGCGCCCCCTGGACGCGGACGATGCTGGTGCCGGCGCCCTCGACCTCGGCGCCCATCTGGCGGAGGAAGCGGGCGAGGTCAGCGACCTCGGGCTCCTGGGCGGCGTTGACGATCGTGACTTCGGCGTCGCCGAGTGCACTCGCGAGCAGGACCTGCTCGGTGCCGCCCACGGTGGGCACGTCGAAGACCACCCGGCCCCTGAAGGGGCGGACCTTCTCGGCCCGGAAGGTGCCCGCGTCCTCCTCGACGAAGGCCCCGATCTTGCGGAGCGCCTTGAGGTGCTGGTCCACCGGGCGGGGGCCGAAGGCGCAACCGCCGGGCATCGAGACTTGGCCCTCGCCGGCGCGGGCGAGGAGGGCGCCGAGGACGATGAAGCTCGCCCGCATCTTGGCGACGAGCTCGTACGGCGCGTCGGTGCGGAGGATCTCGGGGGTCTCGAGGTAGAGGCTTCTCCCCTCCCAGGCGTAGCGGGTGCCTAGGTGGGAAAGGAGCTCGAGCATGACCTCGATGTCCCGGAGCCTCGGGACCTCCTCGAGGATCACCGGCTCCGGGGTCAGGAGGCTCGCGGCCAAAATGGGCAGAGCGGCGTTCTTCGCCGGGCTGATCCGGACGCTACCGGATAAGGGTTTTCCTCCGTTTATAATCAGCGGCGTTCCCATCGGGGCCCCCGGGCTTTCTTCCTCAAGTTGTGCATCATACACAACTTGCGCATGTGCATTATCCACCCCGCGGGGAGCGTTGTCAACACTTTCTGCAGGTTGTACAATCGGCGTTGCCCGGGGGCGGCATGCCGAAGAAGGAGAAGAAAAGGCTCCAGGTCGTGATTTCCGACGAGCAGGACGCGCTTTTGACCAAGGCCGCCTACAAGCTCTCGAGCCCCGAGCGGCTGGTCTCGAAGTCCGAGGTGGTCCGGCTCGCCATCGAGAAGATTGCCCGCGAGCTCGAGGAGGGCAAGCTCGAGCTCGAAGAGCTTTTGAAAAAGCTCGAGGAAGAGGAATCCTCCGACTAAAATAGGCCCGGTGAAGCGAATCGGCGGGCGCTACCGCCTGGAGGAGCCGATCGGCCGCGGCGGCGCGGCCGAGGTCTGGCGCGCCTTCGACGAGCGTTTGGAGCGCCCGGTCGCGGTCAAGCTCCTCTTTCCCCACGTGCAGTCCGCCGAGCGCGAGCGCTTCGCCCGCGAGGTGCGGGCGCTCGCCCGGCTTTCCCACCCCGGGGTGGTGCCGATCTACGACCTGGGGGAGGAGGAGGGGCGGCTTTACTTCGTGATGGAGCTGGTCGAGGGCGGGCCCTTCGACCGGCTCGGCCCCTTCGAGGAGGGGGTCGAGGGAAGGCGGCTCTTGCAGGCGGCGCTCGAGGTCCTGGACACTCTCGACCACCTGCACCGCCGGGGCATCCTCCACCGCGACCTCACCCCGGCGAACATCCTCACCACCCCCGAGGGCCACGCCAAGGTGATGGACTTCGGCCTCGCCTACCTGGCCGGGAGCGAGGGGCTCACCCGCACCGGCTACACCCTGGGCACCCCGCTTTACATGGCGCCGGAGCAGGCCACCGGCGGCACGCTCACCCCGGCCGCCGACCTCTACGCCTTCGGCGCCGTGCTTTATAAGGCCCTGACCGGCGAGCCCCCCTTTTCCGGCAAGCACGACCAGGCGATCCTCTACAAGCACGTCTACGAGGCGCCGGCGCCCCCGGAGGCGAAGAACCCGGCGGTCTTCCCGGCGCTTTCGCGGCTGGTTCTCGACCTGCTGGAGAAGAAGCCCGAGGACCGGCCGAAGGGCGCCCGGGTGGTGCACCGCCGGTTGCGCCGGGCGGCCCGCGAGCTCGAGGGCCGCGCCTACCGCACCGCCCGCGCCGGGGCCAGCCGGAGCGGCCACTACCCCGAGGGGCCGCTGGCCCCCGAGACCCTCGTGCGCGAGGAGGTCGCCCGGCTTTCCGGCTGTCTCTTATACTCATCT
>WFXV01000148.1 GCA_015490435.1 Thermaceae bacterium | reverse complement strand
CTTGACCCCGGACGCCGCCCTCGGCCGCCGCTACAAGAAGGCCTACCTGGTCTACGCCACCAGCGGCGCCTGGGGGGTGGGGGAGCGCGAGGGGTACTTCTTCCCCGAGGAGCTCCGGCTCGCCTGGCCCGCGCTCTTCGAGGAGGGACGCGCGGGGCTCCCGCGGCGGATCCGCGGCCGCGACGCGCGGCTTTTCGCCGTGCTCGCTTCGCTGGCGGAGGAGCTCGTGGTGAGCTACCCGGCCACCGAGGGGGGCCAGCCGGTGCGCCCCGAGCCCGGGCTCGTCACCGAGGAAGCGAGGCCGATGCCGCCCCCTCGGCGGGCCTCGGCCTACGGCTACCGGCCCCGGCCTTCCCGGACCGAGACGTACCCGCCCCTGCCCGCGCCCCGGAGCCTGGGGGAGCTCGAGCGCTGGGCCCAGTTCGGCCGCTGTGGTTTCCGGGCCTACCTCGACCGGCTGGGCATCCGCCCGCCTGACGGCCCCTGGGAGGACGAGGGCTGGCGCCGCCTCTGGCGCTTGCTGGCCCGGGCCAAGCGCGAGGGCGCGCCCTTGCCCGAGGAGGCCCGCGCCGCCCTGCGGATGCAGGAGGAGGAGTGGGCCAGGATGGGCTTCGGCAACCGGGTCGCGATCCCCGGCTTTCCGCTGGTGGCGGTGGTGCCGGCGATGGAAAAGCGCGGGGGCGTCTTCCGCATCTACCGCTTCGACGACGAGCCGGCGGAAAGCCCCGCCGAGGCCCGGAAGCGCTTTTCCGGCCGCCTTAGCGAGGTCCTGGCGGCGGCGGCGCTCGCGGAGAAGGGGGCGAGCGAGGTCTGGCACTGGGGGCTCGGGGGGCGGCCGGTGCGGGCCTGGCAGCTCGACCTCGCGCACCCCCGGATCCAGACCCTGGTGGAAAACCGCCGCGCGCGCGCCGAGGACCTCCTCGCCGCCTGGCAGGAGGCCGACGCCGCTCCCCGCCCGGGCTGGCACTGCCGGGCCTGCCCCTACGCCGACCTTTGCCGGAGGGCGTGATGGAGGTCTACCTCGCTTCCGCCGGTACCGGTAAGACCCACGCGCTGGTCGAGCGCTACCTCGAGGCCCTTCGCCTTCACCCGCCCTACCGCCTGGCGGCGGTGACCTTCACCCGGGCGGCGGCGGCGGAGCTCGTCGAGCGGATCCGGGGGCGGCTCCTTGGGCTCGAGGGAACCGACGACCCGCTCGTTCCCCGGGCCCGGACCTACGCCGAGATGGTTTCGGCCGCGCCCATCGGCACCATCCACGCCTTCTTCGCCGAACTCTTGCGACTCGCCGCCCCCTGGCTCGCCCTCGACCCCGAGTTCCTGCGCATCGAGGCCGACGAAGCCGCGCTGCTCTTCGACGAGGAGGCCCGGAGCTACCTCTTCGAAACCCTCGGCCGCCCCGACCCCGACGCCCTTTTGGACCTGGTGGCGCTTTATGCCCGGCGCTCCCTGGCGGAGGAGCTTACGCCGGTGGACGCGTTCGGCCGGGAGCGGGGACGGCTCTTTGAAGCGGTCTGGCGGCGCTACTGGGCGCGGCTCGGGGGCGAGGCGCTTGGTCCTACCGAGATCGAGCTCGCCGCCGACCGGCTCCTTGCCCGGGCGGAGCGGGACGCCGAGCTCGCCGGGCGCATCCGTGCCCGTCTCGCCTGGGTCTTCGTCGACGAGTACCAGGACACGAGCCCCCTCCAGGGACGGGTCTTCGAGCGGCTCGAGGGCCTGGGCGTGAAGCTCTTGGTGGTGGGCGACCCCAAGCAGGCGATCTACGCCTTCCGGAACGCCGACGTCGAGGTCTTCCGCCGGGCCCAGCGGCGGGCCGAGCGGGTTCATTACCTGGACACCAGCTACCGCCACGCCCGGGCGCTGGTGGCCTTTTTGAACCGGCTCACCCGGGAGCTCGCCGCCCGGGGGCTCGGGTTCACCCCGGCCGAGGCGCCCGAGGTCCGGCCCCGGCCGGGCGCCCCGGAGGGCCGGGTGGAGGCCCTCAAGGTGGAAGGCCCCCTGCCGCTTGCCGCCCTGCGCCGGGCCGAGGCTCGGGAGGTGGCCCGCTGGCTTCGGGAGCGCCACGAGGCGGGCTGGAAGTGGTCGGATATGGCGGTCTTGGTGCGGAGCCGGACGAGCTTCGAAGCCCTGAGGCCGGCGCTCCTTTCCGAGGGGGTGCCCCACGTCTTCGTGGGGGCGCGGGGGTTCTTCCGGCTTCGCGAGGTGCGGGACCTGGTGCAGGCGGCCCGGGCCGCCCTCGACCCCGGCGACCGCCTGGCGCTCGGGGCCTTCCTCCGGGGGCCGTTTGGGGGACTTCCGCTCGACGCGGTGGCGGCGGTGCTCCGGGCCGAGGACCCCGTGGCCGCGCTTTCCGCCTGGCCGGGGGTGAGGGCGCGCCTGCTCGCGCTAGCCGAGCGGGCCCGGGCGCTCGAGCCGGTGCGCTTTTTCGAGGAGCTCGCGCGGGCGCGGTTGATCGACGGCGCCAGCTACCTCGAGCTCCTCGACCCCCGGGCCCGGGCCAACGTGGACCGGCTGCTCTTTCTGCTCGCGGCTAAGCGGTTTTCGCGGCTCGAGCTGCTCCTTAGGGAGCTCGAGGAGCTCCGCGCCCTGGACGCCGAGGCCGAGGTCGCCGAGGGGGGCTTCGACGCGGTGCGCATCTACACCTTTCACGGGGCCAAGGGGCTCGAGTGGCCGGTGGTGGCGGTCTTCGACCTCGCCCGGGGAGGGCCGCTACGC
>WFXV01000147.1 GCA_015490435.1 Thermaceae bacterium | reverse complement strand
GGCCCGGGCTGCTTGTGCCCTTATTCGCGGTGGGGCTTTTGCTCCTTGGGTTTTGGTACTTCTCCCGCGCGCCCCGGGGCGGCGGCGACGCGGGGGGAGCCTTTGGCTTCACCAAGAGCCGGGCCAAGGTGCTGACCGAGGCCCCCAAGGTCACCTTCAAGGACGTCGCCGGGGCCGAGGAGGCCAAGGAAGAGCTCAAGGAGATCGTCGAGTTCTTGAAGCACCCCGAGCGCTTCCACCAGATGGGGGCGCGGATCCCCAAGGGGGTGCTCCTCGTGGGGCCGCCGGGCTCGGGCAAGACCCACATCGCCCGGGCGGTGGCCGGCGAGGCGAGGGCGCCCTTCATCGCCGCGAGCGGTTCCGACTTCGTGGAGATGTTCGTCGGCGTGGGTGCCGCGCGGGTCCGGGACCTCTTCGAGACCGCCCGCCGCCACGCCCCCTGCATCGTCTTCATCGATGAGATCGACGCCGTGGGAAGAAAGCGCGGGCTCGCGGTGGGGGGCGGCAACGACGAGCGGGAGCAGACCCTGAACCAGCTCCTGGTCGAGCTCGATGGCTTCACCAAGGAGACCAACATCATCGTGATGGCGGCGACGAACCGCCCCGACGTCCTCGACCCCGCCCTCCTTCGCCCCGGCCGCTTCGACCGCCAGATCGAGATCGGGGCCCCGGACGTCAAGGGCCGGGAGGCGATCCTCAGAATCCACGCCCGGGGCAAGCCCCTCGCCGAGGACGTGGACCTCGCGGTCGTGGCCCGGCGCACCCCGGGCTTCGTGGGGGCGGACCTCGAGAACCTCTTGAACGAGGCCGCGCTGCTCGCCGCCCGCGAGGGCCGGAAGAAGATCACCATGGCCGACCTCGAGGAGGCCGCCGACCGGGTGATGATGGGCCCGGCCAAAAAGAGCATGGTGCTCAGCGAGCGGGATAAAAGGATCACCGCCTTCCACGAGGCCGGCCACGCCCTCGCCGCCCACTTCCTGGAGCACGCCGAGGGGGTGCACAAGGTGACGATCGTGCCCCGGGCGCGGGCGCTCGGCTTCATGATGCCGGCCCGGGAGGAGCTCCTCCACTGGACGAAAAAACGCCTCCTCGACCAGATTGCGGTGGCGCTCGCCGGCCGGGCGGCCGAGGAGCTCGTCTTCGACGACGTCACCACCGGGGCCGAGAACGACTTCCGGCAGGCCACCGAGCTCGCCCGCCGGATGATCACCGAGTGGGGGATGCACCCCGAGTTCGGCACCGTGGCCTACGCCGACCGCGAGGAGACCTACCTCGGCGGTTACGAGACCCGGCGCTACTCCGAGGCCACCGCCCGCCGCATCGACGAGGCGGTGAAGGAGCTGATCCGGGAGCAGTACGAGCGGGTGAAGGGGCTCCTCACCGAGAAGCGGGAGGTGCTCGAGCGGGTGGCCGAGGCGCTGCTCGAGCACGAGACCCTGACCGCCGAGATGTTCGAGCGGGTGGTGGCCGGGCTCGACCCCGTTGCGCCGGAGCCCGAGGCGGCGTCCGACGCCGAGGAGGAAGCGCGGCCCCGGCGGCGGGTGATCCCCAAGATCAAACCTGGCCTCGGCGGGGCCTAGAAGACGAAGGGCGGGAGCCGCGGCCCCCGCCCTTCGGTAAGGGGTTTCTCTTTACTGCTTAACCTTCTCCTTGAGGGCCTTGCCGGGCTTGAAGGCCGGGTACTTGCTGGCGGGGATCTTGATCTTCTCGGTGGTGCCCGGCTTCACGCCCACACGGGCCTTGCGCTTCCGCACCTCGAAGGTGCCGAAGCCGGTGAGCTGGACCTTGTAGTCGCGGTCCAGCATCTCGGCGATCTCGTTCAGGAACGCGTCGATGACCGCCTTGACGTCCTTCTTCTTCATGCCGGTGACGTCGGCGACGTGGTTGACCAGATCCGCTTTCGTTACCGTCTTTTTCGCCATAGTTCCACCACCTCCCTAATATTTCCCTTACGACTGGGACTATAACACACCCCACCCTCCACCCGCAAGCAAAATGCCCGTTTTCTTTACCTCCCTTCGGGCTGCTTGGCGGGAGCGAAGGATTCCTCGGGAAGGTACTCGGGGGGGAGCAGGCGGGCGACCGCCTCCTCGAGCGCGTGGGTCGCTTCCTGGAGGCTTTTTTTGTCGAGCTTGAGGCCGGAGAAGTCGAGGGGCGGGCCGTAGCGCACAGTCACCGAGGTGAAGGGACGGGGTCCTTTTCCCACCGGCCAGGCCTTGTCGCTCCCGATCACCGCCGCGGGCACGACGAGCGCCCCGGTGCGGGCGGCGATCGCCGCTGCTCCGGTCTTGAAGGGCTGGAGCTTGCCGGTGCGGGAGCGGGTGCCCTCGGGGAAGATGCCGAAGGCAAGGCCCGCTTTGAGCGCCCGGATCGCCGCTTTGATCGCCGAGAGGTCGCCGGCGCCGCGCTCCAAGGGGATGGCGTAGAGCCTGGGGATCAGCCAGGAGAGGACCGGCATCTTGAAGAGCTCGGCCTTGGCCACGAAGGCCACCGGCCGGGGCACCCCGTAGGCGAGGACGATGGGGTCCAGGGTGGAGAGGTGGTTGGAGGCGATGAGCACCGGCCCCTCCTCGGGCACGTGCTCGGCGCCCTCGATCCGGAGGCGAAAAAGGGGCTTGATGGTGAGGGTGGCGAGCACCCGGGCGGTTCGGTAGACGGGGTTCTCTCTCGGCACCGCGCCCTTACTCTAGCGGAAGCGGCCCTGCGTGGGCCGTCTTTCGCGCCCGGGCGGCGAGCCGGTGGGCGAGCGCGAGCGGCTCGGGAAGCTTGGTCTTCCGGGGAAGGGCGCGGACGAAGGCGAGGGTCTCGGCCATCCCCACCCGGTGGCCGGGGGAGACGAAGAGGGGATTCGTGCGCCGGCGGGAGCGCCAGACCCAGCCCACCTGGACCCCGGGGCAGGCCGCGTTCGGCACCCCGAGGGCGCCCTCGGGGGCGCAGAGGGGTAGGGCGGCGTCCTCCTCCTCGGCCAGCGGCCCCGCGGGCTCGCCGAAAAGCCGCCTTTTCGCCACCCCCACCGCGGGCAGGTCGAGGTGGACGCCGAGGTGGGCGGCGATCCCGAGCCCCCGGGGGTGGGCGATGCCCTGGCCGTCCACGAGCAGCGCCTCGGGGGCCTCGGGCAGCGCGGCGATCGCCCGTAGGTAGGCCTCGGCCTCGCGGAAGGAGAGAAAACCGGGGACGTAGGGGAAGAGCTCTTTTTCGGGGACGTGGGCGCTGGCGGCGGCGAGGGGGGCGTTTTGCGCCCGGTCCCAGAGCACCGCCACCGCGAAGAGCCCCTCCCCCCGCTTGGCGCTCGCGTCGAGGGCGGCGACCCGGCGGACCTCCCGGGGATCGCCTTCGAGCCGGACCCGGCTTCTTAGCGCGTTTTGCAGCGCCCGGGCCTCCTCGAGGTTCCTCGGTCGGGGGAAGGGGCGCATCTAGCCGGCGGCCTCCCGCAGGCGCTCGAGCACCTCGTGGTCCCCGGGGTCCTTGCGGTAAAGGAGCGCGAGGTAGTAGCTGGTCCAGGCCAGGCGGTACCAGTAGGCGAGGGCCTCGGGGATGGGGCCCCTTGCCTTCGGGGGCTCGAGCTCCTCCAGGTAGTCCACCCGGGTGGTGAGCACCTCCTTCGCGAGCCGGGTCTCCTCGTCGTCGCCGAGGACCACCGCCACCAGGGGATCGCCCTGCTCGTGCCGGGCCTCGAGGGCAGTGATGAAGAACTCGAGCGCAGCCGGCGGCGGGGCGATCGAGAGGCTCTTCGCGACCCGGGCGAAGACCTGTTGCAGGGCCTGGGCCAGCATCGGGTAGCGCTCGGAGGCGACCCAGAGGGGGATGCGCTCGATCAGTCCCCAGGCCAGCAGCTTGGCGGGGTTTTGGGGGCTCTCGACGTAGGGGGCGAGCCGCTCGGCCTCGGCGGCGAGGGCCTGGTCCACCGCGGCCCCGAGCTCGCTTTCACCGGTGGCCTCGAGCACGTAGCGCAGGTAGCGGTAGGGGGAGAGGGGGGAGGAGGGGACGAAGACCTCGGCCTCGGGCCCGAAGCCGAGCACCACCACCCGATCGCTCTCCTCCCGGGCGGTGGCGAGCAGCCCCTCGAGCCGGCCGAGGCCGTACCCACCGGCGAGCACGAAGGTGGTGCCCCGGGCCAGCGTGTCCGGGAAGCGGCTTCTTAAAAGCTCTGCCGGCCACCAGCCCTCGCCCAGGCCCACCACCCCGTAGGGCGGCGGAAAGGCGCCCTCGGGCCGCGGGAAGTCGCCGGCCAGGTGCTCGAGCGCCCGCCCCAGCCGGCTCTTGTCGGCCTTGTAGGTCTCTAGGTTGTCGAGGTCGGGGAGGGCTTCCATCGTCCCCATCCTACGACGGCGCCGGTGAGGAGCAGGGCGAGGAGCGCGGTCGGGGCGGCCGCCGGCCCCTCCCGGGGGAGGAAAAGGAGGAGGAAAAGAAGCAGGGCCACCCCGACGAGCGCCCGCCCGGCCCCGAGGGGCCTTCGCAGAAAGAGGAAGCCGGCCGCCGTCCCCATCGGCGCCGCCAGGAGGGGCAGGGCGAGGCCGAGGGCGAGCGCCGGGCTCCAGAGCCAAAGCGCGGGGGCGCGCCTAGGCGGGAGGAAGGCAAGAAGCGCCCCGAGCGCCCAGCCCGCGAGCACGTCGCCGGGGTAGTGGACCCCGAGCTCGACCCGGGAGAGCCCGACGAGAAGCGCCCAGAGCGCCCCCAGCAGGTAGCCCCATAGAGGGCCGCCCCGGGCCAAAAAGAGCCCGAAGAGGGCGGCGAGGGCGGCGTGGCCGCTTGGGAAGCTCGGGTCTCCGGCCCCGGCGAGGGCCGGGGGATAGGCGAGCTCGGGGGCGGCCGCGAAGGGCCGGGGCAGGTCGAAGGCGGCCTTCAAGAGGCGCACCGCCCCCCAGCCCAGGGCCAGCGCGAACCCGAGCGCGGGCCGGCCCCGGGCGAGGGCGAGGTAGAGGGCGAGGAGGAAGTAAAGCGCCCCGCTTCCCGCGGTGGTGAGCGCGTACCAAAGCGCCTCCGGCCCGGGAATCGCCGCCTGCCAGGCGGAGAGCGCCTCCAGGCTTCGCACTCTCCCAATCTACCGGGTAGGCTGGGCCCGTGCGGTTCCTGGCGCTTTTCGCGCTCCTCTTTTTGCTCTCGGGCTGCGTCGAGAGCGAGGCCCGGCTGGTTTGGGCGCCCGACGGCTCGATGGCGCTCGAGCTCCGCGTCGCCGGGGATGCGGCGGTGCTCGAGGGGATCGCCCCGAGGCTCGCCCGACAAGGTTTCTCGGTGCGGGAGGTCTCCGGCGAACTCTTCGCCCTAAGGCCGCTCAAGGCCCCGGGCTGGGACCGGGCCTCGGGCTGGCTCCCGGGCCGGTTCGTCTACCGGGACCCGAGCGGGGTCACGCTCAGCCGCACGAGCTACCTTCTCTTCGAGGACTACCGCCTCTCGGGCCGCTTCGTGCCGATCGAGGCCGCCGGGCTTCCCCCCTTCCTCGCCGCCGCGCCCTTTCGCTTCGTGGTCGAGGCGCCCTTTCCCCCGGCGCGGAGCAACGCCCCCGGGGACCGGGGCCGGGTCCAGGTCTGGGAGGGGAGGCTCGGGGATCCCTTCGAGATCGAGCTGGTCTACCGCCTCTGGTACCCCGAGCGGGCGGCGGTGCTCCTGCTCCTTATCGGCTTAGTTCTTTGGCGTAGGTCACGACGGCCTCGAGGGGTGTGAACCCGAGCCGTTCGTAGAGGCGGCGGGCCTCCTTCTCGTGGTCGTGGGCCCGCACCCGGACCACCGGGCTCCCGGCCGCCTTGGCCTCCTGGAGCGCCGTCGCGAGCAGCGCCTGGCCGATGCCCCGGCCCCGGGCTTCGGGCACGACACCGAGGTAGGCGACCTCGGCCCCTTCGGGGGTGAGCTCGAGCTCCACCATCCCCACCGGCTCCTCCCCCTCGTAGGCGAAAAAGAGCCGGTTCTCCGGGGCGGCGAAGTGCTCGAGGAGCTCGAGGTCGTTCCAGGAAAGCCGGAGGCTCCAGCCCTCGTCGGCGGCCTTGTAGAGCTGGCGGTAGACCTCGGGGTCGAGGGCCTCCACCTCCTCGATCCGCACCCCCTCGGGCGGGGCGAAGCCGAGCTCTTTTGGCTCGGTCTCGTAGAAGTGGGTGGTGTGCACCGGGCCGAACCCCGCGGCCTCGAGCGCGAGCCTTAGCCCCTCGTTCTCCTCGGTGGGGAAGGCGTAGACGGTGGAGACGCCCTTCTTTCGGGCGGCCCTTAGCGCCGCCTCGATCAGGGGGGCGGGGTGGATCCGGGCCACCGGGCCCTCGAGCGCGGCCCCCCGCCAGAAGGGGACGAGCCCCACGTAGCCGAGGAGCTCCCCCTCCTCGTCGAGCACCCAGCCCTCCTCGACCTCGAACGCGAGCGCCTCCGGGTTCCGCCCTTCGGGCGCGAGCACCCGCCGGGCGGGGTCTGCGTCCATCCAGAGGAGGAGCTCTGCGAGCGCCGGCAGGTCGCCGGTCTCGAGGGGGCGGGTTCGGGCCATCACCCCCATTGTACGCGCCCTAGCGGTTCAGGTAGCCGAGCACCCCGTCCTCGCCGTAGAAGCGGAGCTCGCTGAGGCGGGCGTAGTCCTGCTCGAGCCTGAGCCCCTCCTCCGGGGGCAGGAAGGGGAGCGCGAGGGCGAGGGCGGCGCGGTTCACCGTGCAGTTTCCCACCACCAGGAAGGCCCTACCCCGGTGCCGGGCGAGGAGCGCCCTTAGGACCGGCTGGCTCCGGGCGAAGACCGCCCGCACGCTCTCTCCGCCGGGGGGCGCGAAGCCCGCCTCGTCCCGGGTCCAAAGGGCGACCTCCCGGGGCCAGCGCCGCCTTACCTCCTCGAAGGGAAGCCCCTCCCAGGCGCCCCAGCTCCGCTCGCGGAGGGCGGGGTGGGCCTCAAAGGGCACGCCGAGCCCCTCGGCGAGAAGCCTTCCCGCCTCGCTCTCGGCGCGGGAGTCGGCGGCGTAGACGGCCTCGATTCCGGCCGCTTTCAGGGCGGGTTGGAGCGCGGCCATCGCCTGCCTCCCCTCCGCCGAGAGGGAAAAGCCCGGGTGGCTATAGAGCACCCCGGGGTTTTCCACCGGCCCCGCCCGGGTGAGCAAAAGCCGGGTGGGGGCGGGAGCGCCCTCAAGGAAGCGGTCCAAAAGCCCCACGTCGGTACAATACCGCCGATGCCGCTCGTCGTCGTGAACCCCGCCGCCGGCCGCGGCCGGGTGGGGCGGCTCGCCCCGCGCCTTCTCCATGACCTTCCAAAAGGGGTCCGGGTGGTCTACACCGAGGGGCCCGGCCACGCCCCCGGCCTCGTGCGCGAGGCCCCGGAGACGCGGGTGGTGGCGGTGGGCGGGGACGGCACGGTGCACGAGGTCTTGAAGGGCCTGCGGCCCGATCAGGCCCTCGGGGTGGTGCCGGTGGGGAGCGGGAACGACTTCGCCCGGATGCTCGGGGT
>WFXV01000146.1 GCA_015490435.1 Thermaceae bacterium | reverse complement strand
CCCCCGGGCCCTCGAGCCAGCGCCCCCTGGTCACCTTTTCCGGCACCCGGGAGAGCCGCCGCTCGGCCTCGGGCTCGACCCCGGTGGCCTCGACCCCCTCGCTTTGGTAGGCGCTCTCGGCGAGGGCGGAAAAGCCCAGCCTCTTTGCGTGGGGGCGGTCACCCACCGCGGCCAGGACGGCGGCGAGGTCCCGAATCCCGTGCTCGGGGGCGGGGTCTTCGAACCAGGCGGTTTGGGCCACCACCACCGGGGCGGTGACGAAGCGGGCGTAGGCCTCGCGGACGCTTCCCTCGTAGGCGTCCATGACGCTCAGGTAGAAGAGATTCGCCACCACCACGTAGGCCACCACCAGGGCGACGAGCAGGGTGCGGGTGGGGTGGCGAAGGAGGTTTTTCAAGGCGAGCCTCGCCATTGCTCCTCCAGGCGTTTCCCGGGCTTTTCCCCGCGGCCGCGGTCGGCCCGGGCGCGGGGCCGGCCTGGCTTGGAAAGGCGCCTTCCCGGCCGCTCGACGAGGGCCCGCTTGGCTTGCACGGGCTCAGTCTAACGCGCGCGTCAACGCGGCGCCGGCGGCACCGGCCGGGCCCAGAGGATGTAGGAGAGGTGGTTCAGGTAGGCGAGGGCGGGTTCGGGGAGGGGGCGGTCCATCTCGATCGCCATCATCGCCTCGCCGCCCTTCTTGGTGCGGCTCGAGGTCAGGTGGGCGATGTTGACCTCGTCGTCGGCGAGCACCCGGGCGACCCGGGCGATCACCCCGGGGGTGTCCACGTGCTTGACGAGGAGCGAGGGGGCCTCGCCGGTGAGGTGGATCTCGAAGTCGTCGAGCCGCCAGAGCTTGACCAGGCCCCCGCCGAGCGAGGAACCGTAAACGACGACGCGCTCCCTCGGGTTTTCCAGCGTGATGCGGACGCTATTCGGGTGCACGTCGCCGAGCTCGACGGTCTTGAAGGTGTATTCGAGACCCGCTTCCTCGGCGAGTTTCTCGGCCTCCTTGATCCGGGGGTCGTCGGGGGGAAGGCCGAGGACCCCCGCGAGCAGCGCCTTCTTGGTGCCGTGGCCCTCGCCGGTCTCGGCGAACGAGCCGTGGAGCCCGAACTCCACCCGCTCGAGCTCCCCGGGCAGGAGCTTCCGGGCGAGCCAGGCGATCTTGGCGGCGCCGGCGGTGTGGCTGGAGGAGGGGCCGATCATCACCGGCCCGATCATGTCCAAAAGTCCCATACCCCGAGCATAGCCCTGGCGGGCCCGGCGGGCGAGCGGTAAGAATGAGCCCATGCGACGTGGCCTTTTCCTGCCCTGGCTCTTGGCGCTGGCCTTCGGCCAGTCCCTGATCGTGCCCCCCGAGGCGCCGGTGGGCGAGCCGGCCGCGGTGCGCGGGGAGGCCCTGCCCCCCGGGACCTACGCCCTCGAGGTCGAGCTCCCCGGGGGCGGGGAGCGGGTCTTCACCGTGGAGGCGCCCGGGGGCCGCTTCGAGCTCCCCTTCGTGCCCCAGGACCCGGGGGCCTACCGCTTCCGGTTGCGGCTTGATGGGGGCGTGCTCGAGGGGGTGCTCGAGGCGCTCCTGCCCCCGCCCCGGCTGACCGAGACCGGGCTTTTCTTGGGGCCCCACCGCACCCTCGTCTTGCCCCAGCCGGAGCGCTGGCTGGGACCGGTGGTCGCGGGGACGAAGGCCTACGTCGCCCGGGGGCTCTTGGTGCTTGAGGTCGACCGCATTACCGGGGCGGTGGTGCGGCACTACCCGCCGAGCCCGGTGAAGCAGCTCTTCGAGGGGCCCGAGCTCCTCCTCGCCGACGGGCGGAGGCTCGGGCTCGACGCCCTCAGGACCCTCCCCTTCGAGGCGCCCTGGGAGGCGCTTCCGGACCTTGCCGAGCTCGAGCGGGCCCTCGGCCCCTACGACGGCTACCGTCCCTACTGGAGCCTCTTGGCCGAGGGTCGGACCGACGGCGAGGCGCTTTCTGCCATGGGGAAGGACCTCTTTGAAAGGGGCCACCGGGCGGAGCTCGCCTGGGGCGAGAACCACCCCTTCGGCCCGCTCCTCGCCGCCGCCCGCGCCGCCCGCAAGGAGGGGATCGAGCCGAGCCTCGCCCTCACCCGCTTCCTCTTCGACCACGTGCCCCTCCTGCCAGAGAGCGAGGCTTTCTTCGCCGACGCCGCCGACTGGCTCTGGGCCCAGGGCCGGGTTTTGGAGGCGGAAAGGCTCCGGGAAGGAATCGGCTGGATCCGGCACTACCGCCCCTTGGGGCTCGGGAGGCTTCTGGGCGCGGCCTTCCTCCTCTTCGCCGCGCTCTACCTGGCGCTCCTTTTGAAAGGGCTCCTCGCCCGAGGGCGGCTTCCCTTCGCCGAGCGGCTCTTGCTCCTCGTCTTCCTCCTCCTCGCGGGGGCGGCGGCGGTGGGCTACGGCGTCGCCCGCGGGGCCGAGGCGCGGCTATCTGCCCTGGACCGGGGCACGCTCGCCACCCAGGCCGCCCGGGAGGCGATCCGCGCCCTGCCCGAGGGGCCCGAGCGGGAGGCGCTCATTGCCGGGAAGGGGGCAGCCCCCTCGGCGGCCCTCCTCCTCGCCGCCGGCGAACCCGGGCGGGCGCTGGCCTGGGACAGCGATAGCGGCGCGGCGCGCGACCGGATCGGGATCGGGGGCGACCCCTGGAGCGGGGTCTACCGGGAGGCGCTCGGGCGCCGGCCCTTGGTCCCGAGCGCGCGGGAGCTCGAGCTCACCTTCGCCCTCGCCCTATTCCGGGACCTCCTCGCCCGCCCCTGGTCGGCGCTTTCCCAGCTCGTCGGGAGCCCGCCGCTTCTCTTCCTCTACCTCGGGGGCTTTCTGGTCCTCCTCCTCCACGCCCTTTGGGCTTTGGTCCGCGGGGAGCCGCGGCCGCCGGGGGCGGCGGTCTACCTGCTCGCGGCGCTTTTGCCCGGGCTCCTTTGGTTCGCCTGGGGCGCGGGGCTATTGCTTTTTAGCCTTGCGCTTTGGGGGGCCTGGGGGGCTTGGGCCGGCCGTCCCGAGGGGCTTTTCCTCCTGGCCGCGGCCTACCTCCTGAACCTGGCGGGGCTCGCCCTTGCCCTTCGCGGGGGGCGCCGGTGATCCTGCCCGCGCTGCCCACCCCCATGGACGCCGCCGGCCGCCCTGACTGGGAGGCCTACCAGGCGGTGATGGACCGGCTCGCCCCCGAGGTGGACGGGTTCTTGGTCTTCGGCTCGAACGGCGAGGCCCCCCTGCTCCTCCCCGAGGAGCGCCGGGCGGGGCTAGCGCGGATCCGCCCCCCGAAGCCCTTCCTGGTCGGGGTGGGGGACGAGAGCACCCCCCAGGCCCTCTACCACCAGGAGGCGGCCCGGGACGCCGGGGCCATGGCCGGCCTCGCCTACCTGCCGCGCTTTTTCTTCGCCGCCCTGGACGAGGCCGCTGCCCTCCACTACTTCGAGGCCCTGGCCCGGGTGCATCCGGTCTTCGTCTACCACGTGCCGAGCCTCACCCGCACCGAGCTCCCCCTGCCCTGGGTCAAGCGCCTCGCCGAGGTGCCGGGGGTCCAGGGGATCAAGGACTCGAGCGGCGAGGTGGCGCGTTTTGCCTACTACCAGGCGGAGGGCGTTTCCCTCCGGGTCTTCACCGGGAGCGCGGTCGTCTTTCTGGCGAGCCTCCTCCACGGGGCCGAGGGCGGCATCCTGGCGGCGGCCAACCTGGTGCCCCGCCTGGTGCGCCGGGTCTTCGAGGCCTACCGCCGGGGGGACCTGGCCGAGGCGGTACGGCAGCAGAACCGGCTCGA
This sequence comes from Thermaceae bacterium, assembly GCA_015490435.1. Lineage (GTDB taxonomy): Bacteria > Deinococcota > Deinococci > Deinococcales > Marinithermaceae > WFXV01. Next base: position 11 of record WFXV01000146.1, on the reverse strand, counting down.
CCCCCTGGCCC
>WFXV01000145.1 GCA_015490435.1 Thermaceae bacterium | reverse complement strand
GAGCTCGGAGATCTGCAGGGTGCCGAAGAGGGAGTAGAGCAGGGCCATGCCGAGGAGGAAGCCGAGGTCGCCGATGCGGTTGGTGATGAAGGCCTTGCGGGCGCTTTTCGCGTTCTTCCAGTCGGTGTACCAGAAGCCGATCAGGAGGAAGGAGGCGAGCCCCACCCCCTCCCAGCCCACGAACATCACCGGGTAGCTGTCGGCGAGGACGAGGACCAGCATCATCGCGATGAAGAAGTTGAAGTAGGCGAAGAAGCGGGCGTAGCCCTCGTCCCCGTGCATGTAGCCGATGGCGTAGACGTGGATCAAAAAGCCGATCCCGGTGACCACCAGGGCCATGTAGCCGGAAAGGGGGTCGAGGAGGAGGGCGAGCGGAATCCCCGGAAGCCAGTCCTCGAGCACAAAGCGCGCCCCGCCCGCGAGCAGCATGGCGAGGACGAGCAGGAAGGAGCCGAGCACGAGGGCCGAGGCCAAGACCCCGGGGAGGGGCTCCCGAAAACGCCGGCCGAAGAGGCCGAGGACCAGGAAACCGGCCAGAGGAAGGAGAATCGTAAGGATCAGCATGCCCTCACCCCTTTAGCTCCGAGAGGTCGTCCACCAGGGTGGTCTCGCGGGTGCGGTAAATCGCCACCACCAGCGCGAGCCCCACCGCCACCTCGGCGGCGGCCAGCGCGATCAAGAGCAGCGCCACCGCCTGCGCCTCGAGCGAACCCCAGGCGCGGGCGAATGCGACGAGCGCCAGGTTCGCGGCGTTCAGCATGAGCTCCACCGACATGAAGACGAGGATCGCGCTCCTGCGGGCGAGCACGCCGTAGGCCCCGAGGGCGAAAAGCGCCGCCGAAACCAGGAGGTAGAAGGGGTTCACCGCCCACCCCCTTCCCCGGGACGGAGGATCGTCACCGCCGCCACCGTCGCCACGAGGAGCAGCGCGGCCACGAGCAAGACGGCATAGAGCCAGGTCTGCCAGATCAGCGGGCCGAGGGCCTCGGCGGTGCCGCCGGCGAGGGCGGCGGAGGCCGCCTTGGCCGCGAGGGGGGCCTTGGCGCCCGCGAAGGCGTAGGTCAAGGCCAAAAAGCCCACCACGCCCACGGCCGCCGCCAGGGGCTTGAGCCCGGGCAGGGGATCGGCGCCCACCTCGGCCTGGGCGGCGTAGAGGAGCATGATCACGAAGACGAAGAGCACCATGATGGCGCCGGCGTAGACGATGATCTGGATCCAGCCGAGGAAGCGGGCCTCGAGCAGCATGTAGACCACGCCCACCAGGATGAAGTTGGCGGCGAGGGCGAGGGCGGCGTGGACGGCGTTCTTGAGCCGGACCGCGAGGAAGCCGGTGAGGAGAAGGAGGGCTCCGAGGAACAGGTCGAGAAGGCTCATTCGTACTTCACCCCCTCGAGCTCAGGCCGCACGTACGGTACCTCGAACCCGAGCTTCACCGGCTTCTTCCGCTCCTTCGCCTCGCGGCGCTGGGGCTTCGAGCCCACCGTGTCGACGAGCAGGTCCTCCTTGGTGTAGACGAAGTCCGAATAGCGGTAGTCGGCGAGCTCGAACTCGTAGCCGAGCACGATCGCCCCGGTGGGACAGGCTTCCTCGCAGTTGCCGCAGAAGATGCAGCGGAGCATGTTGATCTCGTAGACCTTGGCGTAGCGCTCGCCGATCGAGACCGGGTTCTCGGGGTCGTTCTCGGCCGGCTCGACGTAGATCGCGTACGCCGGGCAGGCGGCGGCGCAGAGGCTGCACCCGATGCATTTTTCGAGCCCGGTGTCGGGGTGCCGGGTGAGCACGTGCCGCCCGTGGAAGCGGGGCTTTAGGGGCACCGGCGCGTCGGGGTAGGGGATCGTCACCGGCTTCGAGAAGAAGTGCCGGAGGGTAATCCCGAGCGCCTTGGCCAGCGCCATCACGCTCATGCCATCCCTCCCTTCACCACGTAGTAAGCGGTGATCAAGAACCAGACCGTGGCCACCGGCAACAGCACACCCCAGGCGAAGCGGATCATCTGGTCGTAGCGGGTCCTAAACCAGCTGGCCCAGATCCAAAGCACCAGGAAGATGAAGAGCGCCCACTTGACGAAGAGCCAGAGCACCGGGATCTCGGGCAGCCCGAAGGGCGCGTCCCACCCGCCCAGAAAGAGGGTGGCAATCAGGGCCGAGCCCACGATCCAGTGGAGCAGCTCGGCGATGTAGAAGGCGACGAACTTCATGCTCGAGTACTCGGTGTGGAAGCCGGCGACCAACTCCTGCTCGGCCTCGGCGAAGTCGAAGGGGGTGCGGCTCATTTCGGCGAGGGAGGCGATGAAGTAGACCAGGAAAGCGGGGAACTGGTAGATGATGAAGTAGCCGTGTTGTTTCTGCCACTCGACGATCTCCTGGAGGTTTAAAGTCCCCGCCATCAAGACCACCGGCAGGATCGCCATCCCGAGCGCGAGCTCGTAGCCCACCAGGGCAGCGATGCTCCTTAGCCCGCCCATCAGCGGGTACTTCGAGCCCGAGGCCCAGCCGGCGAGGAAGACGCCGTAGATCGCGAGCTCGCTCACGGCGAAGACGTAGAGCACGCCCATGTCGATGTTGGCCACCACCCAGCCGTCCGGCCCCACCGGGATCACCGCGAAGGCGGCAAGGGCGAAGGTGAAGGCCAAAAAGGGCGCGAGCCAGTAGAGGAACCGGTCCGCCCGCGCGACCGTGATGTCCTCCTTGAAGATCGCCTTCACCGCGTCGGCGATGGGCTGCAAGAGCCCGAAGGGCCCGACCCGGTTGGGGCCGAGCCGGATCTGGAAGCGGGCGAGCCCCCGGCGCATGATCCAGGTGATGTAGGCGAAGGCGAAGAGCAGGGCGAGGATCAGCACCAGGGCCTTGACCGCGGTGACGAAAAGGGCCCAGATCATGCCGCACCTCCGCTAGGAACAAGGATTCGGTGGGCGACCCGCCGGCCGGTGCCCCGCCCGAAGGCGGGGAGCTGGAAAAAGCCCGGGGCGATTCGCTCGTCGAGGGCGACGACCGCCGGCGTCTGGCCGTAGGGGGTGGCGACCTCGACCCGCATCCCCTCGGAGAGCCCCTCGGCCCGGGCGGTCTCGGGGTGGACGTAAAGCCGCGGCTCGCCGAGCGCGCGCCGGACCCGCTCGTCCTTGAGCATGCGGGCACGCCACATCGTGGGCCGGAGGTAGAGGGAGCCGCCCCCTTCCCCGCCCCGGCGCGCTCCGAGCCGGACCCGGGGGCGGAAGAGGGTGCCCTCCTCGGGGAGCTCGAGCGGGACCTTGAGCCGCTCGTGGAGCCGGGTGCGGGCCTCGAGCACGCTCCGCGCCGGAACGCGCTTGCCAAAGGCCTCGAGCACGAAGGCGAGGGCCTCGATCCCGTCCATCGCCGAGGCCGGGGCGGTGGGGGCGGGGCGGAGTTCTAGGAGCCGCCCCTCGGCGTTCAGTACGAGCCCCCGCTTTTCGTAGTAGGTCTTGGCCGGGAGCACCAGGTCGGCCTCGGCCTTGGCGAGGGCGTCGAGGGCGGGCAGGGCGAAGACCTTGAGGCGCGCCCCCCGGAGCGCTTCCGCCGGCGGGGTGGCGCCGTAGTAGAAGACCACCTCGGCCCCCGGCTCGCCGAAGCCCGCGCCCTTTTCGGGGAAGAGGCCGGTGAGCTCGAGCCCCCGCGCGTTCGCCGCCGGCGGCATCGCGATCACGTGGGCCCCCTTGGCGCGGGCGATCTCACTCAGGGCCTGGGCGGCCTCGGGGTCGTCGAGCACCTCGGCCCCGACCACGATCGTGCGTGCCTCGGCCTCGAGGAAGCGCCTCGCCGCCTCCCGGATCGCCTCCTCGGAGACCCCCGGGACCTCGGGCAGGCGCTTGCCGTTCATCGCCGCAAGCAGCGCCTCAAAGAGCGCCGCCACCGACCCCGGGGCGTAGACCCCCCGGACCCCGGCGAAGGCGAAGAGCCGGGTGGGGTAGGCGGCGAAGGTGGCGAGCCGCTCGGGGCGCCGGGGCATGCGCTCCTCGAGCCTCAAGTCCGCGATCGGAGTGCCGTGGAAGTAGCGGGGCGCCGGGGTTATGCCCTTCAAGAACTCCTGCAGCCGGAGGTAGAGCACCGGCATCTCCTCGGCGGGGTCGCCGACGACCAGGGCGAACTCGGAGGCGAGCAGGTCGGCGAAGCTCGCCGCCGGGAGAGCGCTTACCGGAAAGCGGGTGGCGTTTTCGAAGCCGAAGTGGGCGGTCCCGAGCCCCTTCGCGGCCTCGGCGAAGGTGTAGCCCTCCTCCATCGCCCCGTCGGCGGCGAGGTAGAGGCCCACCGCCTCGGGCCGCACGCCGGAAAGCCGCTCGGAGAGGAAGGCCGCCGCCTCCTCGAAGCTCACCTCGACGAGCGCGCCGTCCTTCCGAAGGAGCGGCCTGCTTAGGCGCCCCTCCTTGGTCCAGCCGTGGCCGAAGCGGGCGGCGTCGGAGATCCAGATCTCGTTGACCTCGGGGTGCTCCCGGGCCCGGATGCGCTCGACCTTGCCCGAGCGGCTGTCCACCCAGATCGCGCTCATCGCCGCGTCGGTGAGGTCGAAGGTGGGGGTCTTCTCGAACTCCCAGTTGCGAGCCCGGAAGCGGGCGGTGAGGTCGAGGAGCGCCCCCACCGGGCAGATATCGGTGATGTTGCCGGAAAAGCCTGCAGGGAGCGGCCACTCCTCGCTGCCGATCAGGGTGTGGACCCCGCGCTCGATGAAGTCGAGGACCTCTTCCCCGGGGATCTCCTCGAAGTAGCGCACGCAGCGCTTGCAGTGGATGCAGCGCTCGCGGTCGAGGACGATGAACTCGGAGAGCTTGTGGTGCTTGTCGGCGTGCCGCTTGGTGAACTCGAAGCGGGAATAGAGGACCTTCTTCAGGCCGTTTTGGGTCTCGGTGTAGTACTTCTCGAAAAGCCCGTACTCGTAGGCCCGGTCCTGGAGCTCGCAGGCGCCGCCCTTGTCGCAAGTGGGGCAGTCCAAGGGGTGGTTTTCCAGGGTGAACTCGACCATCCCGGCCTGGGCCTTCTTCACCTCGTCGGCCAGGGTGTCCACCACCATCCCCTCGGAGACCCGGGTGGTGCAGGCGGCCATGAGTTTGGGGAACCAGAAGATCTTGGGACGGCCGTCCTCGTCCTTGATCCACTCGCCGTCCGGCCCCTTGCGGGGGGTCCCCACCTTGACCAGGCACATGCGGCAGGCGCCGATCGGCGAGAGGTGGCGCTCGCTGCAGAAGTAGGGGATGTCGTAGCCGGCGTGGAAGACGGCGTCGAGCACCGAGGTGCCCTCGGGCACCTCGATTTCCCGGTCGTTGATCCTAAGCTTCACCATCGCCTACCCCCAGCGGCTCCCGCCATGGACCGCGCAGGTCCCCTTCTCGATGTGGTGCTCGAACTCGTGGCGGAAGTGGCGAAGCGCGCCCCGGACCGGCCAGACGGCGGCGTCGGCCAGGGGGCAGAAGCTCTTGCCCTCGATGTTGTCGAGGAGGTCCTCGATGAGCTCGATGTCGCCGGGCTTGCCCTTGCCGCGCTCGAGCTGCCCGAGGAGCTTTACCAGCCACCCCGCCACCCCCTCGCGGCAGGGGGTGCACTTGCCGCAGGACTCGTGGGCGTAAAAACGCACCAGGTTCCAGATCACGTCCACCACGCAGACCGACTCGGGGATCAGGATCACCCCGCCGGTGCCGAGCATGCTGCCCTTCTCCGCCAGGTGCTCGTAGTCCATCGGGGTGTCGAGGATCTCGTCGGTAAAGGGCAGCATCGGCGTCGAGGAACCCCCGGGGATGATCGCCTTGATGGGCTCCTTCACCCCCCCGGCCCAGTCGAAGATGAGCTCGCGGAAGGTGGTCCCCATGGGGAGCTCGTAGACCCCGGGCCGCTTGGCGGGACCCGAGACCTGGTAGAGCTTCATCCCCTTGGACTTGTCGTAGCCCATGGAGGCGAACCAGTCGGCCCCGCGGGCGACGATGTGCACCACGCTCGCGATGGTCTCGACGTTGTTGATGGTGGTGGGCTTGCCGAAAAGGCCCTTTTGCGCCGGGAAGGGGGGCTTGAGCCGGGGGTTCGCCCTTAGCCCCTCGAGCGAGTTCATCAGCGCGGTCTCCTCGCCGCAGATATAGGCCCCGGCGCCGCGGTGGACGTAGAGGTCGAAATCGAAGCCCGAGCCGAAGAGGTTCTTGCCCAAATACCCCCGGGCGTAGGCCTCCTCGATCGCGGCCATCAGGCGGTCGTAGCCCTTCCGGTACTCGCCCCGGATGTAGATGTAGCCCTTGGTGGCGCGGATGGCGTAGCCGGCAATGATCATCCCCTCGATCGCCTGATGGGGGTCGTCCTCGAGGATGTAGCGGTCCTTGAACGAGCCAGGCTCGGACTCGTCGGCGTTCATGATGATGTAGTGCTGCTGGCCGTCGTCCTTGGGCATGAAGGACCACTTGAGCCCGGTGGGGAAGCCGGCACCGCCGCGGCCCCTGAGCCCCGAGCGCTTCACCTCCTCGATGACCTCGTCGGGGGTCATCTGGGTGAGCGCCTTCTTCGCCGCCTCGTAGCCCCCGTGGGACAGGTAGTAGTCGAGGGTGTGGGCGTCGGGCTTGCCCACGTGGGCGTAGAGCGTCCGCTCGAAGCGGGGGTCGTGGCCGGATACGATGGGCCCCTCGCTCATGCTTCCTCCTCCCTGACGTGGTGGCCGCAGGAACCGGGGAGCTCGATCTCCTCCAGGCGCTTACCGGCGCGGAGCCCCTCGAGGAGGGCCTTCAGGCGCTCCTTGGTGACGCACTCGACGTAGGGCTCGTCGTTCACCTGCACCACCGGCCCCACGTGGCAGGCCCCCAGGCACTCCACCTTCTGGATGGAAAAAAGCCCGTCCGGGGTGACCTCGCCGGGCCCGATGCCGAGCTCGGCCCGGAGCGTGTCCCAAAGCTCCTCGGCCCCGGCGAGCTTGCAGGAGAGGGTGGCGCAGACCTGGAGGTGGTACTTCCCGGTGGGCACCGCCTGGTAGTAGGAGTAAAAGCTCATCACCCCCCGCACCTGGGTCGGGGTGGTGCCCACGAGCTCGGCGATCTCGCGGATGTGCTCCTCGCTGACGTAGCCCTCCTCCTGCTGCACCTTGCGAAGGAGGGGCATCACCGCCGCCCGGCGGTTTTCCGGGGGGTAGTTTCGGAAGACGATCTCGAGCCAGTCTTGTTTGTCGTCAAAGAACCCCATCGCCGATCACCTGTCCACGTCCCCGAGCACCGGGTCGAAGCTCGCGAGAATCGCCACCAGGTCCTGGAAGAAGTGGCCCTTGGCCGCCACCGGGAGCGCCTGCAGGTTGAAGAAGCTCGGGGTCCGGACCTTGACCCGGTACGGCAGGCTGCCGCCGTCTGCGATCACGTAGTAACCGAGCTCGCCGCGGGCGCTCTCGGTAGGCACGTAAGCCTCGCCCGGCGGGACCTCGAACCCCTCGGTAGCCAGCTTGAAGTGGAAGATCACCGCTTCCATCGAGGAGGAGAGGAGCGCTTTCGGCGGGAAGGAGAAGTGGGGGTTCGGGTCGCGGATGGGGCCGGGCTCGAGCCGCTCCAGGGCCTGGCGAATGATCCGGGCCGACTGGCGCATCTCCTCGAGCCGCACCACCATCCGGTCCCAGGTGTCGCCCCGCTCGCCGAGGGGCACCTCGAAGTCGTAGGTCTCGTAGCCGCAGTAGGGGTAGGCCTTTCGCACGTCGTAGTTGACCCCGCTGGCCCGGAGGCTTCCCCCGGTGAGGCCGTAGGCGATCGCGTCCTCGGGGGAGATCACCCCCACCCCGCGGGCCCGGCCCTCGAAGATGGGGCTTCCCACGAAGAGTCCCTGGTAGTCGTCCACCCGGTAGTCGAAGGTGTCGAGGAACTTCTTGAGCTCGGGGACGAACTCTTCAGGCAAGTCCTCTTTGAGCCCGCCGATCCGGATGTAGTTGTGGTGGAAGCGCTGGCCGGTGACCCACTCGAAGAGATCGAGGATCGTCTCCCGCTCGCGGAAGGCGTAGAAGTAGGGGGTGAGCGCCCCCAGGTCCAAAAGGCCGGTGGCCACGAAGATCAGGTGGCTCGCGATGCGGGAGAGCTCGTTCAGGATCACCCGGATCACCCGGGCGCGCTCGGGCACCTCGGCGCCCACCAGCTTCTCCACACTCAGCGCGTAGGCGAGGTCGTGGGCGAAGGAGTGGAGGTAGTCCATGCGGGGTGTGAAGGTGATGTTTTGATGGAAGGTGCGGTTTTCCATCGTCTTCTCGAAGCCGGTGTGGAGGTAGCCGATATGCGGAACGACGTCGAGCACCTCCTCCCCCGCGAGCTTGACCACGAGCCTCAGCACCCCGTGGGTCGAGGGGTGCTGAGGCCCCATGTTGAGGAGCATCTCCTCGGTGCGAAGCTCCTTGGGTTCGGGAATCACCGCCGCTCCCCCTTCCTCCGGCCGCCGCGCCAGCCGGTGAGCCCCTTGTCCTTGCCCCTAAGCCCCGCGCGGAAGGACGCGGGGTCGATGTAGCGCCCCTCACCAAAGAGCGTCGGGGTCTCGCCGAGGGAGTGGTCCTTGCGTAGGGGGTGCCCCTCGGCGTCCTCAGGGAGAAGGATCCGCCTCAGGTCCGGGTGCCCCTCGAAGACGAGGCCGAAGAGGTCGTAGACCTCGCGCTCGGGGAAGTTCGCGCTGGGCCAGAGGTCGGTGACGCTTTCGAGCCTCGGCTTCTTCTCGGGCACGTAGACCCGGGGGTAGATCCGGCTGCCGTCGCCGTCCGCGAAGCCCGGCATGCTCACGAGCTCGTAGATCACCGCGAAGCGCTCGGGGTGCTGCCAGGAAGTGCCCTCGGGGTATTCGAGGTAGTCCACGCCGATCACGTCGGCGAGGTAGTTAAACCCCATCTCCTTGAAGGCCCGCATGTGGACCTTGAGCTCAGGAAGCGGCAGCACCAGGTGGAGCATCCCGTGTTCCTCGCGGACCGGGATGCCCTTTTCCTCGGCGTAGGCTTTCGCTTGGTCCCTCCGCACGCTAGGCCCCCTTCGCCCAGGCGGCCACCGGCGGGAGCTTCCTGCCGGATTCGTCCTTGGCCTGGCCGCGGATCTTCTTCTGCAACTGCATCACCGCGTAGATGAGCGCCTCGGGCCGGGGCGGGCAGCCGGGGACGTAGACGTCCACCGGGACCACCGAGTCCACCGACTGGACGATGGCGTAGTTGTTGAACATACCCCCGGAGCTGGCGCAGGCGCCCATGCTGATCACCCACTTGGGGTCGGGCATCTGGTCGTAGACCCGCCGCATGACCGGGGCCATCTTCTTGGAGAGCCGGCCGGCGACGATCATCACGTCGGCCTGGCGGGGGCTCGCCCGGAAGACCTCGCTGCCGAAGCGGGCCAGGTCGTTGCGGGCGTTGGTCGAGGCCATCATCTCGATGGCGCAGCAGGCGAGCCCGAAGGTCACCGGCCAGAGTGAGTTCGAGCGCCCCCAGGCGATCAGCTTCTCGAGCGTGGTGAAGAGGATGCCCTGGCGCTCGAGCTCCCTAAACTCCTCCTCATAGGACTTCACCCGCGGTCCCTCCTCCCCTTGGGAAGCATCTCCATCGTGCCCTTCTTCCACTCGTAAAGGAGGCCGGCGAGGAGCGCGAGAACGAAGAAGAGCGCGGCGGCGTAGCCGACGAGCCCCAGCTTCTTCGCGCTCACCGCATACGGCCAGAGAAAGGCCACCTCGACGTCGAAGAGGATGAAGAGCAACCCCACCGCGTAGAAGTGGGCTGGGAAGCGGCGCGCGTACCCCATCGGCTCGTTGCCCGACTCGTAGGCCGCGAGCTTGGTCGCACTCGGCCTTTTGGGGCCGAAGAGGTAGCCAATAAGCAAAAGCGCCACCCCGATAAAGGCGGCGATCGCGAGGTAGATGAGCGCGTTTAGGTACTCGACGAGCGGATCCATACCGGCCTCCTCGTGACCAACTTCACTTGGCGGGGCGAGCTCCGCCAAGGGCTCCCAAAGTCCTCACCCATCTTAAGGAGGGAGAGGGGGCCATTCGCCCCCTCCCAGCTCACCTTTCGATGCGCATCCCGCTGCTTCGCTTGGTCTTGCCCTCGGCCCGCTCCACCTCGCCGGAGAGCAGGCCCATCCAGACCAGGGTGGTGCCGTCGGACTCGAAGCGAAGCGGCCGGACCCGCTGGCGGAGCACCGCCTCGCCGCCGCGGGCGCGGGCCTTCCTCAAGGCCTCCTCCTCGCTCTCGGCGGCGACCAAATAGACCGCCTCCACCCGCCCCGGGCCCTCGGCGGAAAGCTCGTTAGTGACCAGAAAGAGTTTCACGACCTAAAGTTTACGCGCTCGCCCCTCTAGGGTGAGGAACATGCGCGCGACCGTTTGTCCCCACGACACCGCCCGGGGGCTGCCCCTTTGGATCGAGTTCTTCGTGGTCCTCGGCGCGGTATCCGGCCGCGCGTTCGGCTTCCAACCGGCGGCGGACTTTCCCGAGTTCTACCGGCTTTGGACCCAAGCAGACCTGATCTACGCCAATCCCCTCGACGCCCTCCGACTGGTGGACGAACACGGCTTCCTCCCGGTGGTGCAAAACGACCGCTACGACGAAGCGGTCTTCTTGGTGCGCGAAGGCGTTCCAAAGGCGCTCGAGGCCTTCGACGGTGCCGAGGTGGGCGTGGTGGAGGGGCAGTTCGCCACCCTGCTGGCCAAACGCCTCCTCGCCGAGCGGGGGATCGTACCCAAGCGCTACCGGCCCTATTCCAGCTGGGGCGAGGTGCTCGACGCCCTGCGCCGGGGAGAGCTCACTACGGGCGTGCTCTACCGGGACTTCTACGAGGCCCTCTCCCCGTTTCGCGCGAGGGCACGGCGCTCGTATTTCGCTCGAACGAACGCCGGTTCTCGCACCTCTTCCTGCTGGCGCCCGCCTTCAAGGAAGAGCTCGAAGCGCTGCAAGCAGTCTTCCTCGAGCTCCCCGCGCACCCCATGGCCCAGCCCGTGCTCGCGGATCTCGGCATCGGCCGCTTCTTCACCGCGAGCGACCTCGATCCCCTCCGCGCCCTCGTGAAATCCTAGGGGGGTGCAGCGGGCCGTCCTCAAACCGGGCAAGGAAAAGAAGGTCAAGAACTTCTACCCCACGGTCTACGCCGACGAGCTCGCCGAGGTCCCGAAGGCCCCCGGGGTCACCCGGCTGCTCGCGGCGGGGGGCGAGCCGCTCGGGGTCGGCTACTTCGAGCCCGGGTCGCGGGCCGCCCTCCGGCTCTACCGCTTCGACGAGGGACCGCTCGACGGAGCCTTCTTCGAGGCCCGCTTTTTGGAAGCGGGCCGGCGCCGGGCAGGGCTTGGGCCCTACCACCGGCTGGTCCACGCCGAAGCCGACGGGCTTCCCGGGTTGGTGGTGGACCGCTTCGGCGAAGTGCTCCTGGTCCAGGCGCGGACCCAGGGCGCATGGGCGCTCAAGGACCGCTGGATTCCCGCGCTAAAGGCTGCCACCGGGGCCCAAAGCGCGCTCCTCGTGCCCACCGAGTACACCAGGAAAGCGGGGCTTTCCCTGGAAAGGCAGGCCCTTTGGGGCGCGCCGCCCGAGACCCTGGTCTACGAGGAGGACGGGATTCGCTTCGAGCTCCCCCTCGAGCTCGCCCAGACCAAGGGCTTCTACCTCGACCAAAGGGAAAACCGAAGGCTCTTCGAGGCCGAGGTGGGGCCCAGCATGGTGGTGCTCGACGTCTACAGCCACGTCGGCGGCTTCGCCCTCCGGGCGGCACGGAAGGGCGCCCGGGCGCTAGCAGTGGACAAGGACCTCGCCGCCCTCGGGGTGCTGGACCGCGCGGCCCGCGCGCTCGGGGTCGCGGTGGACGTGCGCTCGGGGGACGCCCCCGCGGTGCTCGCCGCCCTCGTCGCCGAGGGGCGAAGGTTCGACCGGATCGTGCTCGACCCCCCCGCGCTCGCGAAAAGCCCCCGCGAGCTCCCCCGGGCCAAGCGGATCTTCACCGAGCTCCTCGCCCACGCCTTCCGCCTCCTCGCCCCCGGGGGCCGGGTCTGGGTCTCCTCCTGCAGCTACTACGTGAAGGAGGCGGACCTCTTAGAGGCGGCCCGCCGCGCCGGCGCCGACACCAAAACGCGCTTTCACGTGGTGCGGATCACCCACCAGCCCGAGGACCACCCCTGGGTCGCCCAGGTCCCCGAGACGCTCTACCTGAAGACGCTGGTGCTCGAGCCCTACCCCCTCGCCCCCTGAAGGGGGCATAGTAGGGGTATGGTCCCCCTGGCCTTCGACCGCGTCCGGGGGGAAGGGCGGGCGCTTTTCCTCGAGGGCCCCCACGCCCGGGCGCGGATCACCGCCCACGAGGCGGGCTGGCGCGTCCTCGTCCACCTCCGCCCCGAGGACGCCGCGAAAACCGGCCCGGCCGCCGAGCCCGGCCCGCCCCGGCCGCTAAGGTTCGAGGGCGGCCGGGTCCACGCCGAGGGGCTCCCGCCGCTCGGCCTCGCCCTGGAGCCCTTCGCCCTCGCCTTCGGATTCCTCGGCCCGATGCGCTTTTTCGCCCGGCCCCGGGCGCCCTGGCGGGATTTCCCCGGGCTCGAGGAGGCCCTGCCCCCCGCCGAGGGCCACCCCTACTCCGGCGGCCTCGGCTTCACCCTCGAGGAGTCCCCGGGCCGCCGCTACTACGGGCTAGGCGAGCGCACCGGCTTCCTCGACAAGAAGGGGCGCCGCTACACCTTCTGGAACACCGACGAAACCGAGCACACCGAGGCCACCGACCGGCTCTACCAGAGCCAGCCTTTCCTGCTCGCGAGCGAGGGCGAAAAGGCGCTCGGGATCGCGCTGGACGAGAGCTTCCCCCTGGACTTCGACCTCGTCCGGGCCGACCCCAATCGCTCGCGAGCAGGAAAGGCTGGCTCTGGT
>WFXV01000144.1 GCA_015490435.1 Thermaceae bacterium | reverse complement strand
GCTTTTCCACCTCGAGGAATGGCTCCGCTCAGGTGTCATGCCCGCGCTATCGGCGCTCGTGGGCGGGGTGGTGGACTTGGTGGTGGGGTTTTTCCTCTTCCTCTACCTGCTCTGGGACGGGGAGCGGGTCCTCGCCGCCGCCCTCGGCCTCGCCCCCGCCGGCTTGCGCCCCGCCCTTCGTTGGACCGGCGAGGCGATCGAGCGCGCGGTGCTCGGCTACTTTCGCGGCCAGGTCTTGATCGCCGCCAGCATGGGGCTCTTCGTCGGGCTTGGGCTCTATTTCCTCCGGCTCCCGATGCCGGCGGCGGTGGGGTTTTTGGTGGCGGTCTTCGAGCTCGTGCCCTTCCTCGGGGTGGCGCTCGGGATGGCGCTCACCGCCCTGGCGGCGCTGGGACAGGGGGCCCTCGCCGTGCTCCTCGCCCTTCTTGTCTTCGTGGTCGCGGGCGAGTTCGAGGGGCACGTGCTCGGGCCCCTGATCATGGCCCGGGCCACCCAGCTCCACCCGGTGACGGTCCTCCTCGCCCTCCTTTTGGGAGCGGACCTCGCCGGGTTCTGGGGGGCGGTGGCGGCGGTGCCCACTGCCGCCTTCTTAAAGCATGCCCTGCTTCACTTCTGGCTTCAGCGCTCGTAGCAGTCGGGCCCGGGCGGGAAGATCGCGTCGATCTCCGCCAGGGTGGCCTCGTCGAGGGTGAGCTCGAGCGCCTTTAAGTTCTCTTTGAGCTGCTCCGGCCGGGTGGCCCCGGTGATCGCCGAGGAGACCTCGGGCCGCCGGAGCACCCAGGCGAGGGCGAGCTGCGCCCGGGTGACCCCGAGCCGGTCGGCCACCGCCTTCAGCTTCTTGACCTTCTCGCGGTTCTCCTCGGTGAGGAGCTTTTCCCTGAGCGGCTCGTACTCGGCGAGCCGGGCCCCCTGGGGCAGGCCCTCGTCGTACTTGCCGGTGAGCAGGCCCATCCCCAGCGGGCTCCAGACCACGACCCCCATGCCGAAGCGGGTGGTTTCGGGGAAGATCTCCTTCTCCACCCGGTCGCGGTAGACCAGGGAGTACTGGGGCTGCTCCACCACCGGCGGGTGCAGGCCGTTTTCGCGGGCGAAGGTGACCGCCTCGGCGATCCGGGCCGGCGGCCACTCCGAGGTGCCCCAGTAGAGGATCTTGCCCTCGTCCACCAGCTGGCTGAAGGCGGGGACGATCTCCTCCATGGGGACCTCGGGCCCGTAGCCGGGGACGAAATAGCGGTGGGCGAAGTAGAGGTCGAGGTAGTCGGTCTGGAGGCGCTTCAGGCTCTTTTCGATCGACTCCCGGATGTGCTTGCGAGAAAGCCCCCGGTCGTTCACGTCCTCGCTCATGGGCCAGAAGACCTTGGAGGAGAGCACCAGGGTGTGGCGGGGGTAGTCCTTCAGGATCCGGCCCATGATCTCCTCGGCGACCCCCCGGGCGTAGACGTCGGCGTTGTCGAAGAAGTTGATCCCCGCGTCCACCGCCACCTTGACGATCTCGCGGATGGTGGCCTCGTCCTTGACCTGGTTGCCGTAGGTCACCCAGGCCCCGAGGCTGATCGCCGAGACCTGGATTCCCCACTTGCCGAGCTTGCGGTATTGCATTTCCATAGACACCCTCCCGGCCCCAGTCTAACTGACCGGTCGGTCAGGCGTCTTCCTCGAAGAGCTTCCTAAGACACTCGGGCCTAAGGTTAAAGGCGGGGACCTCCTCCATGTAGCGGCGGTATTCCTCCCCGAACTTCGAAAGCGCCTCGCGCTCCTCCACGGTCTTGATCAGGAAAAGCATGAGCAGGACCTCGGCCGGCCAGACGAAGAGGATGAAGCTCGGCGAGCCGAGGATCAGCGCGAGCGCTAAGGGGAAGAAGAGGAGGGCGAGGTGCATCGGGTGGCGCATGCAGGCGTAGGGCCCCTTTCGCACCAGGCGATTGGTCTCGAAGCGGGGGAGGTCGCCCTCGCGGCCATAGCGGGCGAGGACGCGCCCGGTGACCGCCGCCGCCCGGCGCACACGCCCGAGGAGCCAAAGGCCAAGCAGGAGGCTCGCGAGGTGCCAGACGGGGTTTTTAAAGAGCCCGGGAAAGAGCCGGAGATCGAGCCAAACGCCGAGGAGGGCGCCGCCCAGGAGCAAGAGCACCCAAAAGACCATCCGGCCCCGCGGGCTCATGGCTCCTCCACCCGGATCAGGTCGGTGAAGTCGAGGCCCTCGGGTCCGAGCCGCTTGAGGTAGGCGAGGAGGGCCTTGAGTTCCGCCTCGCTGAGGTCGGGGAAGGCGGGCATCTTGACCCCGGGCTTCATCCCCGGGGCGTTTTGGATCCAGGGGCGGAGGAAGGCCTCGCGGTTCGGCCAGACCCCGGAGCCGAAGGTGGTGCGCAGGGCGAAGAGGGTGAGGTCGGGGCCGAGGGTGCCCTGGGCCTTCGTGCCCCGGACGGTATGGCAGGCGGCGCAACGCGAGAGGAAGACCTCGGGGGGCTCGGGCGGCGTGAAGTTCTGGACGGCGGTGATCAGCGCCTGAAAGCGCTCCGAGGGCAGGGCGAGGAGCCTCAGGCGCATCTTGTCGGTGGCGGGGCCGACGTACTCGGTCTGGACCCCGCCGTAGACGCCGGGCTTCTTGGCCTGGACCCAGGCGCGGGTGGTCTGGCCGGGGACCGCGTCCATGGTGAGCTCGAGCCCGGGCACCGAGAGGCTGTAGAAGAGGTCCTGGCTTCTCGCGCGGATCTCGACCCGCGCGCCCACGGGGATCCAGCCCTCGCCGGCGCTTTTCATCCCGAGCTCGGGGTAGGCAAGCCCCCACCAGTAGCGCTGGGCGGTGAGCTCGAGGGCGAGCGCCGCGCCCCCTACGGGCTTGTAGCTCCAGATCGCAGCCCCCACCATCGCCCCCACCACCGCCACCACCACCGTGGGGAAGACCGCCCAGAGCACCTCCCGGCCCCCGCGCTTTTTGGCCTGGCGGAGGCCGATCCAGGCGGTGGCGAAGAGGGCGACCAAGAAGACCGCGGTGAAGACCGCGACCCGGGTGAGGTTCCCGCCCGCGCCCTCCTCGCCGTAGGTGGTGGCCTGGTGGGCGAGGGCGGGCAGGAGGAGGAAGAGCCCTGGAAGAAGCCGCCGCATCAGACGACCAGGGTACGGTCCAGGGTGACGAGAAGGAAGAGGGCGGCGAGGTAGGCGAGCGAGTAGAGGTAAAGCGAGCGGGCCCGCGGCCGCTCCTCGGGGTGCAGGGCGAGGGCGAAGGCGCGGGCGAGGAGGATCGCGTTCAGGGCCGCTGCCCCCAGGGTGTAGAGAAGCCCGGCCTCCCCCAGGGTCAGGGGGATGAGGGAGAGCAGCGCGGTGAGCAGGGCGTAAAGCGCGATCTGCACCGCGGTCACCCGGGCGCCGTGGACCACCGGCAGCATCGGCACCCCGGCCCGGGCGTACTCGTCCTTGATCAAAAGCGCGAGGGTCCAAAAGTGCACCGGGGTCCAGAAGAAGATCACCAGAAAGAGCACCCAGGCGAGTGGCGCGAGCTCCCCGGTGGCCGCCGCCCAGCCCACCAGCGGCGGGAAGGCGCCGGCGGCCCCGCCGATCACGATGTTGCGCCAGGTGCGGCGCTTGAGCCAGAGGGTGTAGACGAAGACGTAGAAGACGAGCCCGGCGAGGGCGAGCATGGCGGAAAGCAGCCCCCCGCCCCAGAGCAGGATGAGGAAGGAGGCGAGCTCGAGGAAGAGGGCGAAGGTGAGCGCCGCGCGCGAGGAGATCCGCTCGGTCACGGTGGGGCGCCGGGCGGTGCGGGGCATCAGCGCGTCGATGTCCCGGTCGATCACCATGTTGATGGCGTTGGCCGCACCGGCGGCGAAGTAGCCGCCAAGGAGCACCGCGAGGAGGGGCTTCCACCCCGGCCAGCCGCCGGCGGCGGTGAAGAGGGCGGCGAGGGCGGTGAAGAGGAGGAGGCTGATCACCCGGGGCTTGGTGAGGACGACGTAGTCCATTAGCGTGGCCTTGCCCTTCCCGGCGTGGGCCTCGGCCGCCCGCGCCCCCTCGCCGGCCTCGACCCGGGGCACGCCCTCGGAGAAGGCCGCGAGCAGGAGCAGAACGAGGGTGATCCAGATCAGGTCGGCCACCAGCAGGTGGACGATCTGCATCCAGATCGGGGCCAGCAGGATGAGGTTCAAAAACCCGAGGACGAGCTGCAGGGCGAAGAGCCCCACCAAGAGGCTCGCGTAGCGGCGCACCGTGGGGTGGGGCCGGAGGTGGCTCACGAGCCCCGCGACGAGCAAGAGGTAGACCCCGGTCGAAAGGGCGATCAGGGGGTGGAAGACCCGGAGCCGGATGAGGAAGTGGGCGGTGGGGGAGAAGTCCTGCTTGATCCCCTCGATCAGGCTCGGGGCCTTAAAGAGGGTGTCGCCGAGGGCGGTGACCGCGCCGCTCGCGGCCAGGAGGGTGACCGCGCCGAGGGCCAGGTAGAGGGCGAACCCCACCGGCCCCTGCCCCCGGAAGCGGGCCACCGGCCCTCCCGAGGCCCAGTAGGCGTTGACCGTGAGCGCGCCCAAGAGCATCAGGGTGATGAGCAGGTGGATCGCCATCACCACCGCCCGGGCCACCGAGGTGTCGTAGGCCACCCACTGGAAGAGCACGAGCGCGGCCCCGGCCAGGGTCTCGACCACCATGAAGGTCATCGCGAGCCCCGCCCCCAGCCGCACCAGGTGCCCCTTGGGGTAGGCGCGGAGCGCCCAGATCAGCATGGCGAGGACGAGGAGGAAGTCGATCGCGCTCATGAGCCGGTGGGTGAACTCCACCAGCATCTTGGTGTCCTCGGGCACCGGGATCAGCGCGCCCTTGCAGGTGGGCCAGTGCTGGCCGCAGCCGTCGCCGGAGAAGGAGGCCCGCACGTAGGCGCCCCAGAGGATGACCAGGATCGTGTAGCCGAGGACGCCCCAGGCGAACTTGGCGTAGGACGAGAGCTTCTTTCCCATCGGTCCCCCGACGCCCCAAAGGGACGTTTGGCCTAAGTATAGCCCTTGCTAGCCCCGGGGACCGGCGGCGAGGACTTCGGGCTCCAGGAGGTCGGCGTACTTTTGGATGTTCTCCTGGAACATCCGGGCGAGCTTCTTCGCCGCCTCGTCGTAGGCCGCCGGGTCGGGCCAGGTGGCGCGGGGGTCGAGCACCTCGTCGGGCACGCCGGGGACGCGGGTGGGCACGGCGAAGCCGAAGACCGGGTCGGTGCGGTAGGGGACGTCCTCGAGCGCACCCTCGAGCGCCGCCTTGAGCATCGCCCGGGTGTAGGGGAGGGCGATCCGCTCGCCGGTGCCGTAGGGCCCCCCGGTCCAGCCGGTGTTGATGAGCCAGACCTTGGGCTCATGTTGCTTGATCTTCTCCCCCAGCATCCGGGCGTAGACCGCCGGCGGAAGCGGCAGGAAGGGGGCCCCGAAACAGGCCGAGAAGGTGGCCACCGGCTCGGTGATCCCCCGCTCGGTCCCGGCGACCTTGGCGGTGTAGCCGGAGACGAAGTAGTACATCGCCTGCTCCGGGGTGAGCCGGGCGATCGGGGGCAGGACGCCGAAGGCGTCGGCGGAGAGGAAGAAGATGTTCTCCGGGTGTCCGCCCCGGCCCGAGGGCTCGCGGTTTTTCACGTGGGCGAGCGGGTAGGCGCTCCGGGTGTTCTCGGTCTTGCTGGCGTCCGCCCACTCCACCCGCCGGGTCTCGGGGTTTAGGACGACGTTTTCCAGGATCGTCTCGAACTGGTTGGTGGCCTCCCAGATGACCGGCTCTTTCTCCTTGGAGAGGTTGATGACCTTGGCGTAGCTCCCGCCCTCGAAGTTGAAGACCCCGCGGGGGCCCCAGCCGTGCTCGTCGTCGCCGATCAGGCGCCTTTCGGGATCGGCCGAGAGGGTGGTCTTGCCGGTGCCGGAAAGGCCGAAAAAGAGCGCGGTGTCCCCGCGCTTGCCCACGTTCGCCGAGCAGTGCATGGAGAGGACGCCGGATTTTGGCATCAGGTAGTTGAGCACCGAGAAGACCGCCTTCTTGATCTCCCCAGCGTAGGCGGTGCCGCCGATCAGGATCAGGCGGTGGCGGAAGGAGAGGATGACGAAGACCTCGCTGCGGGTGCCGTCGCGCTCGGGGACGGCCTTGAACGAGGGGGCGTGGAGCACGGTGAAGCCGGGCTGGAAGGGCTCGATCACGTCGCCGGCGAAGAAGACCCGGGGCAGGATGAAGAGGTTCCGGGCAAAAAGCGCGTGCCACGGGCTCTCGGTGACCACCCGCACGCCCAGGTGGTGCTCGGGGTCGAAGCCGGCGTAGAGGTCCTGGACGTAGAGGTCCTGCTCCGAGAGGTGTTCCGCGAGCCTGGTGCGCAGGGCCTCGAAGGCCTCGGGGTCAAAGGGCTGGTTGATCTCCCCCCACCAGATCTCCTCGTCGAAGGGGGGCTCCTTGACCACGAACTTGTCCTTGGGGCTGCGGCCGGTGTAGGGGGTGGTGTCCACCACCAGCGGCCCCTTGTGGGCGAGCTGGCCGAGCCCCTTGGCGAGCGTCTCCTCGACCAGGACCGGGGTGGAGGCGTCCCAGAGGACGCGCTTTTTGGGGTGGATTCCGAGCGGCTCGAGCTCCCGCATGTCTCCTCCAAGCGTCCCAAAGTCTAAACCGCATCGCCCGGCGGCGTGTCCCACTCGAGCACCCCGCCCGGGGCCTTGAACCCCACCCGCCGGTGGCTCTTGTCGCAAAAGGGCTTTTTCTCCGAGGCTCCGCAGCGGCAAAGCGCGAGGTTCTTCTTCGTAAGCCGCACCGGATGGCCGTTCAGCCGGACCTCGCTGCCCTCGGGAAGGGGCACGATCAGGGGGCCGTCTTCCCGCAGGATGAGCCTCATGCCTCCTCCAAAAGCCGCTTTCTCACCTCTTCGTAGCCCCGGCGGCCGAGGAGAGCGTAGGTGTAGACCTTGGCGAGCTCGACCCCTGGCTGGTCGAAGGCGTTCACCTCGTAGAGCGCGCCGAGGAAGGCGGTCTGCCACATCAAGAACTGGTAGAGCTCGCCCAGGGACTCCGCGTCCGCGCGGTCGATCCAGAGGGTGAAGCTGGGCCGGCCGGCCTCGAGGAGGGCGCGGCGGGTCCCCTCGGCCTCGGCCTCCTGCAGGGCGAAGAGGGTCTTTCCGAAGAGGTAGTCGAAGGCCTCGAGCCCGGGGACGGCGGGGAGCTCGAGGTCCTCCCCCGGCTCTTGCATCCGCAGGAAGACCACTACCTTGTCGAAGGGCCCCTCGCGGAGGAGCTGGAGCAGGCTGTGCTGGTCGGTGGGGCCGAGGGCGGAGAGGGGGGTGGGGCCGGCGTGGACCCGGCTTCCCCAGAGGTTTTTCG
>WFXV01000143.1 GCA_015490435.1 Thermaceae bacterium | reverse complement strand
TGAGCTTCAGAAGGAGCTCAATGCCTATCTGGACTACTACAACCGCGAACGACCGCACCGGGCCCTCAACGGTCTCGCGCCCCTCGAGTTCCTGGCTATGATGCAAAAGGAGTCGGTCCCCAAAGAGTCTCAAATGTGTTGACCGACTACAAGCGCTTGGTCGCCCTCCCCTGGGTGTGCTATACTCCTCGCTGGCACCTCGGCGGGGGCCTTTCCCACGCCCGTTCACCCCCGGACCGAGGAACGCGGCAAAAGGAGGGGCGCCTCGTGAAGACCTACGTGCCCAAGGAAGTCGAAAGCAAATGGTACGTGATTGACGCGGAGGGGAAGACGCTCGGGCGCCTGGCCGCCAAGATCGCGAGCATCCTCCGCGGGAAGCACAAACCCGAGTACACCCCCAACATGCCCGTGGGGGACTACGTCATCGTGATCAACGCGGCGAAGGTGAAGCTCACCGGCAAGAAGCTCGAGGACAAGATCTACACCCGCTACTCGGGCTACCAGGGGGGCCTTAAGCGTATCCCCGCCGGCGAGATGCTGAAGCGCCACCCGGAGCGGGTGATCGAGCGGGCGGTGAAGGGCATGCTGCCCAAGAACCGGCTGGGCCGGAAGCTCTTCAAGCGGCTCAAGGTCTACGCCGGGCCCGACCACCCGCACGCCGCGCAGAAGCCCGAGAAGCTCGAGCTGGAGGTTAAGTGATGGAGCAGTATTACGGCACCGGACGCCGCAAGACCGCCGTGGCCCGGGTCTTCCTCCGTCCCGGCGAGGGCAAGATCACCGTCAACGGCAAGGACTTCCAGGAGTACTTCCGGGGCATCATCCGGGCGGTGAGCGCGCTCGAGCCCTTCAAGGTGGTGGACATGATGGGCAAGTTCGACGCCTACATCACCGTGAAGGGCGGGGGCACCACCGGCCAGATCGACGCCATCAAGCTGGGCATCGCCCGGGCGCTGGAGAAGTACAACCCTGAGTTCCGCAAGAAGCTGAAACCCGCCGGGCTCCTGACCCGGGACGCCCGCGTGGTCGAGCGCAAGAAGTACGGCAAGCACAAGGCCCGCCGGGCGCCGCAGTACTCCAAGCGCTAACCCGAGCGCAAGCCCCAAGGCCCCGCCCCGTGCGGGGCCTTTCGCTTACCATGGCGGGCGTGGACGTCTTCCGTGCGACCGTACTCGGCGTCGTCCAGGGGCTCACCGAGTTCCTGCCGGTCTCGAGCTCGGGCCACCTGGTCCTCGCCGACCGCTTCCTCTTCGGCGGCGAGGCGCTGCCGCTTTGGGTGGACATCGCCACCAACACCGGGACCTTCCTGGCCGCGGTCTGGCTCATGCGCCGGGAGATCGCCGAGGCCCTCGCGGGCTTTTTCGCCGGGCTCTACTCAAGAAAAGCGCGGCAAGCCCCCGGCTGGCGGCTCTTCTGGTTGGTGGTGGTGGCCTCGATCCCGGCGGCGGTGGTGGGGCTTTTGATCAAGGACCACTTCGAGGCCGTCAACCGGCCCTTCTTCGTCGCCCTTGGCCTCCTCTTCACCGCGCTCGTGCTTTGGACCACCCCCAAGGGCGGAGCCAAGGACGGCCCGGAGAAGGTCTCCTTCCGGGAGGCCTTCCTCGGGGGACTGGCCCAAGCCATCGCCATCTGGCCCGGGGTCTCGCGCTCGGGGACGACGATCAGCGCCTTCTTGCTGCTCGGGGTGGCCCCCGAGTTCGCCGCCCGGCTTTCCTTCTTGATGTACGCCGCCGCGAGCTTCGGGGTGCTCCTTCTGGGGCTCAAAGACGGCCTTCCCCCGGGGGTCCAGCCCCTTCCCCTTCTGGCCATGGTGCTCACCTCGTTCGCGAGCGGCTACCTGGCGATGCTCTGGCTCTTTGGTGTCTTGAAGGCGGGGCGCTTTCGCCTCTTCGCCCCCTACGTGGCGGCGGTGGCGGTGCTCGCTCTTCTCTCCGGATAACGCCCCTACGCGCCCGTTTTCACTTCACTTGCATGTCTAGTGCACTAGTGCTATAGTGCACTCAGGAGGTAAGTTTGAAGCTGCGCATCGATCCCGAAGCCGGGCCGATCTTCGAGCAGATCGTCACCGGGGTCAAAGCGGCGATCGCCCGGGGCGCGCTCCGCCCCGGGGAGAAGCTCCCCTCGGCCCGGGCGCTCGCGGAAGAACTCCGGGTCAACCCGAATACGGTGATCCGGGCGTTCACCGAGCTCGAGCGCGAGGGCATCACCGAAACCCGCCGGGGCCTCGGTACCTTCGTCCGCGAGGACGTGGACCAAAAGGCGCTGAAGCGCGAGCTTTTAGCCGCCGCCGCCAGGCGCTACCTCGAGGCCGCGCGGGCGCTGGGCCTCGGCCGGGAGGAAGCGGCGCGGATGCTCTGGGAGGTGGAAGCGGATGCTGGAGATCCAGGACGTGCATAAGCGCTACCTGAAGACCCCGGCCCTGAACGGGGTGAGCCTCCATGTCCCCCAAGGCCAGGTGGTGGGGCTTTTGGGCCTGAACGGGGCCGGGAAGACGACCCTACTCAAGATCGTCGCGGGGCTTCTCCTTCCCGATCGGGGCGAGGTGCGTTTTCTGGGCGCGCCGCCACGAAGGCAGCGGGGGAAGATCGTCTACCTCCCTGAGCAAAACCCTTGGCCGGAGAGCGCGACCCCTGCCCGGGTGGCCGCGCTCCTCGCCGGGGCCGACCCCGGCTTCGACCGCGCGCGCTTCCAGACCCTCGTCGAGTTCCTCGAGGTGCCCGCCCGCTCCTTCGGCCAGATGAGCAAGGGGCAGCGGGCCCGGGCCAACCTGGCCCTCGCCCTCGCCCGCCAGGCGCCCCTCTACCTCCTCGACGAGCCCCTCGCCGGGATCGACCTGATCAGCCGCGACCGGATCCTGGGGGCGCTCGTGCGCGAGTGGCGGGAGGACGCGACCTTGATCCTCTCCACCCACGAGATCGGCGAGGCCGAGGCGCTCTTCGACCGGGCGGTCTTCCTGAGGGACGGCCGAGTGGTGAAGGACGCGCCGGTGGAAGCGCTCCGGGAAGAAGGGAAGAGCGTGGTGGAGGTCTTCAAGGAGGTGCTGGCATGAGGGCGGCCCTTAGCTGGGAGGCCTGGAGGCGGCGCTACGAGTTTTTGGCCGTGCTCGTGGTGCTGGTGCCGTATTCCGTCCGCGCCCTCGACCTCGACCCCCTAAAGAGCGTGCTTTTCTTCCTCGTCGCCACCCAGTTCGTCTTTTGGGGCGGGATCATCGCCCTCTTCGCGGACTACCGCCGCCGGGTGCGGGAGGCGGGTCGGAGTGAGCTCGGCCAGCGGCTCTTGCTCCCGCCCGGGCCCCTGGGGGTGGTGCTGCCAGGGCTTTTGGCCGAGCTCGGCGTGCTGCTCCTGCTCACCCTGGGCATGGCCGCCGCCAGCGGGCTCGCCCTCGGGCCCCACTACCCCGAGGCCCCGGGGGAGGTCCTGCGGGCCGCGGTCTACCTTTTCCTCGCCGTGGGTGCCCCCGCCCTCGGGCTCGCGCTGCTCGCGGGAGCGCTCGCGGTGGCCTACCGGATAGGGCGGGCCGGCGGCGCGGCGGCGGTGGTCGCGGTCTTTGGCCTCGCGAGCCAGATCGGGTACGCGGGGCAGGTGCTCGAGCGCCTTGGGGTCGACCTCCTCGCCGGCCCCGAGGTCTACGTCGGCCGGTTCACCTGGCTGCTCGGGCTGGGCAGCCCGTTCGTCCTGCTGCGTCCCGACGGAGCCTGGCCCGCCTGGCCCGTGGTGGTCGGGCCCTTGCTCCTGGTGCTCTTCGCCTGGCTCGCGACGCGCATCCTGGCGGAGAGCGAGATCTAGGGGGTCTTCGATGATCGAGGCCATTTTGCTCGTTCTGCTCGTCCTAGGGGTCTACCTGAGCCTGACCCGCAGCAAAAGCCCCACCGCCCGGGTCGTGATGCTTCTCAGCCTGCTCGGGCTCGTGGTGGCCTACCTGGAGGGGCACGAACCCGAAAGCAAAAGGGGCGACTACCCCTACACCGAGACCGAGGTCCACGCGATCGGCGCCCCCGAGCGCGTCATCCTCGCGCTCGTGAACGCCGAGATCCGGATCGGCGAGGGACCCGGGGAGCTCATCCTCACCAAGCGGGCCCGGAAGAAGGAAGATCTCCTCCGGATGCGCCCGGAGGTCCGCGTCGAGGCCGGCACGCTTCGCATCACTGATCCCCACCCGCCGCGGAACACCGCGTACCGGGTCGTCTTGCGGCTTCCCCGACCGGTCAAGGCGCGCATCGCGGTCACCAACGGGGAGCTGAGGGGGAACGACCGGTTGGATGGGCTCGAGCTCACCGCCACCAACCTCTCCCTCGACCTCACCGCCTTCGCCCCCAAAGCGCCGAGCCGGATCTCGGCCACCAACGGCCGAATCGTACTCAAAGCGTTCGCACCCGAGGCCGACGTCCGGGCCTCCTTCACCAACGGGTCGGTACGGGTGGAACCCGCCGGCCCGGTCCGGATACGGGTGAACCTCACGAACGGCGCCGTCACCTACCCCGGCGGCACCGCCAAGGCCCCCCTCGCCTGGGGCCCCGAGGACGCCCCGCGCCTCCAAATCGACGCCACCAACGGCAGCGTGACGATCGAACCGAGCCTATGAGCGCGAACGCCCGGCCGACACGAGGTAACTTGAGGGCATGAACGGTCACATCGAGCGGGAACTCGCGCTGGAGATCGTTCGGGTCACCGAACAGGCCGCCCTCGCCGCCGGGCGCTGGACCGGAAAGGGCGACAAGCACAAGGTGGACGAGGTCGCCACCGAAGCGATGCGGGAGGTGCTAAACGAGCTCCCCATCTCGGGCACGGTGGTGATCGGCGAGGGAGAGATGGACGAGGCCCCCATGCTCTACATCGGCGAGCAGCTCGGAAAGGGCGGGCCCAAGGTGGACATCGCGGTGGACCCTGTCGAGGGCACCAACATCACCGCGAAGGGCCTCCCAAACGCCGTCACCGTGATCGCGATTAGCGAGAAGGGCGGCCTCTTCCACGCCCCCGACATGTACATGGAAAAGCTCATCGTGCCCCCGCCGGCGGCGGGCAAGGTGGGGCTCGACTGGCCGGTGGAAGCCAACCTGAAGGCGATCGCCATGGCGCTGAACCGCAAGGTCGAGGACCTGGTGGTGGTCGTCCTCGACCGCCCGCGGCACGAGAAGCTCATCGCCGAGATCCGCGAGGCCGGCGCCCGGGTCAAGCTTATCGGCGACGGCGACGTGATCGCCGCCCTCGCCGCCGCCATGCGGGGCACCGGCGTGCACGCGGTGATGGGGATCGGCGGCGCCCCCGAGGGGGTGCTCGCGGCGGCCGCGCTCAAGACCCTGGGCGGTGAGATCCAAGCCCGCTTCTACCCCGAGGACGAGGAGGAACGGGAGCGGCTCGAGGCCATGGGGGCGAGCGCCGAAAAAATCTACACCACCGAGGACCTGGCGCCGGGGAAGGAGATCGTCTTCGCCGCCACCGGGATCACCGACGGCGACATTTTGCGGGGCATTCGCTACTTCGGCGGCGGCGCCCGCACCCACTCGCTGGCCATGGGCTACGCCACCCGGGTGGTGCGCTTCATCGACTCGATCCACCTCTTCGACGAGGGGGCGCGGGTGACGGTGAGGTTGTAAAAAGGCTTGTGGCATGTAGCTTGTGGCTTGTAGATAAGGAAAAACTTCTTCCACAAGCCACGGGCTACAAGCTACGAGCTGTAGATATGGCTTGTAGCTCGTAGATAAAAACCTCTTCTCTCCACAGGCCACGGGCCACAAGCCAAAATTCAGCCTGTGGCATGTAGCTTGTGGCCTGTAGATTGAGGAATCCTTGTTTTCCTAGGCCACATGCCACCGGCCGCGAACTTTTAAAATACCTTCGAGGCCAGAGGGTCTCTTTTCCGTTCCTCCCCGATGGGCCAAGGGGCTCAGAGCGCGGGAGAAGGAGGTGGTCATGGCAAGGGTCAAGCTTGAGCACGTCTGGAAGCGTTTTGGTAAGGTCGTCGCGGTCAAGGACTTCAACCTCGAGACCAAGGACGGCGAGTTCGTGGTCTTCGTCGGCCCATCGGGCTGCGGCAAGACCACCACCCTGCGCATGATCGCGGGGCTCGAGGAGGTCAGCGAGGGCAACATCTACATCGGCGACCGGCTGGTGAACGACGTCCCCCCGAAGGACCGGGACATCGCCATGGTCTTCCAGAACTACGCCCTCTACCCCCACATGAACGTCTACGACAACATGGCCTTCGGCCTCCGGCTCCGCAAGGTCCCCCGGGACGAGATCGACCGCCGCGTCAAGGAGGCCGCCAAGATCCTGAAGATCGAGCACCTGCTCAAGAGGAAGCCCCGCGAGCTCTCCGGCGGCCAGCGCCAGCGCGTCGCGCTGGGCCGGGCGATCGTGCGCGAACCCCAGGTCTTCCTGATGGACGAGCCCCTTTCGAACCTGGACGCCAAGCTCCGGGTCGAGATGCGGGCCGAGATCAGCAAGCTCCACCGCCGCCTCGGGGTCACCACGATCTATGTCACCCACGACCAGATCGAGGCGATGACCATGGGCGAGCGGATCGTGGTGATGAAGGACGGCGAGATCCAGCAGATCGACACCCCCCTGAACCTCTACGACTTCCCGGTGAACAAGTTCGTCGCCGGCTTCATCGGCAGCCCCTCGATGAACTTCATCGAGGTGCACGTGGTCGAGGAAGGGGGCGAGATCTACCTGGCGCGCGAGGGGGTCCGGATCCGGGCCAACGCCAAGATGGCCAAGGAGCTCAAAGAGCAGGGCTACGTCGGCAAGCGGGTCTGGCTCGGGATCCGGCCGGAACACCTCGAGCTCAAGGGGTACCACACCGTAGAGCACGATGAGAACACGCTGGTGGGCGAGGTGGAGATCGTCGAGCCCCTGGGCGCCGACACCGAGATCCACGTCAACGTGGACGGGGTGCTGATCACCGCCCGCCTCGAGGGCCACATCCCCGTCAAGGTCGGGGAGAAGGTCGAGCTGGTGGTGAACCGGGACCGGTTGCATGCCTTCGACCTCGAGACCGAAAAAGCCATCTCGCACGCGCAGGAAGCGAGCGAAGCCGCCGCCTAACGCCCGCGGCAGCCTGAGGGCGCAGCTCGCGGTCACCGTCGCGGCGCTCGCCTTCACCCCCATCGCGGCGGTGACCGCCGCCCTGTGGCTGATCGCCCCGGAGGCCCGTCCCCAGCTCACCTGGCCGGTGGCGGCGGCGCTCAGCCTCACCCTGCTGATCGCGATCGGGGTGGGCTACGGCCTCTCGCGCCGGATCCTCGCGCCCCTGGACGCGCTCGCGCGCGACATGCGCTACCTCAAGGTCAGCCAGCGCTCGATCGGCGACCTCCACCTCCCCCCCATCGAGCAACCCCTCCCCCGGGAGGTGGCGATCCTCCGGGAGCGGTTCGAGGAGCTCCTCGAGCACCTGCGGCAGGCCGCCGAGGAACGGGAGCTCCTGGTGGCGGCGCTGGCCCACGACCTCAAGACCCCGATCCTGGGCGCGATCCGGGCCCTCGACTACCTCTCGGAGGCCGACGACATCGGCAAGGAAAACCGCGTCCAGATGCTCCGCCAGATCGAGGTGGAGATGCAGCGGGTCTACCGCCTCCTCGAAAACCTCCTGGCCGCGAGCCGGATCGAGTCCCTAAAGCCCAAGGCCGAGCCCACCGACCTCCGGGAGCTGGTGGAGACGTTGCGCCTCCGCCATCTGCCGCGGGCCAGCCAGCGCCGGGTGGTGATCCGGGTCGAGGGCAAGGGGCGGGCGAAGGTCGACCGCGACATGCTCGAGCGGGCCCTGGACAACCTCATCGACAACGCCATCCGCTTCGCCCGCGCCCGGGTGCTGATCCGCATCGGGGACGGCTGGGTCGAGGTCGCCGACGACGGCCCCGGCCTGCCCGGCAGCGTGGAGAGCCTGACCAAGCCCTACCGCTCGAGCCGGTACCAGGGGGTGCGCTCGGGCTCGGCCGGTCTGGGGCTCTACATCGCCCGCCGGGTGGCGGAGATCCACCACGGGCGCCTGCTCGCCTGCCAGAGCCCGCTCGGCGGCGCCTGCCTCCGGCTGGAAGCGCACTACGACCCCCATACCGTCTACGAGACGATGGAAACGATTTGGTAAGCTACAAGCAAGGGTATTGGGGGCGAAAATGCGGCTGCTTATTGTCGACGACCATCCCCTTTTCCGGGTAGGTTTGAAGGCCATGCTCGAGCGCCAGGGCTTCAAGGTGGTGGGCGAAGCCCAAAACGGCCGCGAAGCCGTCGAGAAAGCGCTCACCCTGACCATTGACGCGGTACTCCTCGACATCAAGATGCCCGACATGGACGGAATCGAAGCCGCCCGCGAGCTCCGCCGCCGCGGCTTCGAGGGCCACATCGTGATGCTCACGACCTTCACCGAGCCGGCGTTGCAGGTCGAAGCGGCCAAGGCCGGGGCCAACGCGTTCTTGTCCAAGGAGGCGAGCCCCCTCGAGGTGGCCGAGGTCCTTCAGGCCCTCCAGGACGGGCGGATGCGGCGCTTCGAACCACCGCCCCTGCCGGACCTCACCACCCGGGAGCTCGAGGTCCTGCGCCTCCTCGCCGAGGGGCTCTCCTCCAAGCAGATCGCGATGCGGCTCGACCTCAGCCCCGAAACCGTGCGCGACTACACCAAGAAGCTCTACCTCAAGCTCGACGCCCACGGCCGGGTCGAGGCCCTGGAGCAGGCCCGCAGGCTGGGGCTGATTTAGTAGAGGAACTCCCGGATGTCGTAGCGGGCCGCGCGGAGGCCGAGCCCGCGGATCGCCCAGGCGAAGCGCTCGAGCTCAAGGCGCGTCTCCTCCTCGCCCAGGGACCGAATCCCCTCGGCCTCCCGCCGGAGGCGGTAAACCGAGCGGGGGTCCTCGACGAAGGGCGAGAGGAAGACGATATCGCTGGGCGCAAGCGGCATCGCGGCGAGGGCCTTCAGGGTGTCTTGGAAGTGGGCCTCGCGAAAGCGATCGCCCCCCGCCCCCACCATCACGATCAGCCCCACGAAGAGCCCCGCGGCCTTCAGCGTCCGCACGAACTCGAGGAGCTCCTCTTGGCTTCCGGGCTTGTTGAGCCAGGCGAGGAGCGGGTCGTGGCCGGTCTCCATGCCCACGTAGACCCCTCTGAGCCCGGCCTCCTTAAGCGCGCGCCAGAACGCCCCCTG
Organism: Thermaceae bacterium; assembly: GCA_015490435.1. Classification (GTDB taxonomy): domain Bacteria; phylum Deinococcota; class Deinococci; order Deinococcales; family Marinithermaceae; genus WFXV01. Next base: position 4,037 of record WFXV01000143.1, on the reverse strand, counting down.
GTGCCGCTCGCCGCTGTAGACGTCGATGAAGCTGTAGACGGGCCGGCCCGGAAAGACCTCCCGGGCGGTCTGCAAAAGGGGCAAGAGCCTTCCAAGGGAGAGGGCGAGCGCGTTCCCGTCGGCGAGGAAGAGGTCCCGGCGTAAAAGGGCGTTCTTCCCGAGGAAGTCGCGCACCGCGCGCGCGTGCCGGGCGAAGGTCTCGAGGTCCTTGGCGGAAAAGGGCCGCCCGGAGTAGAAGCTGCAAAAGGTGCAGCGGTTCCAGGTGCAGCCCTCGGTGGCCTGCAGGACGATGGTGAAGTAGCGGTCCGGGGGCAGGATGGCGATCGGCTTGTAAACCCGGGAAAAGCGCTCCCGCTCGGCGAGGAGGCGCTCCGGCGTCCACGCGAGGATCGCGCGAAGCCGGTCCCGGGCCGCGCCCCGCGCCCCCGGGAGGTAGTGCTCCGCCACCTCCCGAGCACGCTGGAACACCCAAAGCGCCGCCTCCTCGGAGAGCAAAAACCGTTCCCGGCGCCCCCCTACCCGCCTTCGCGCGTGCACCCGGGAGTCGAGCGCGCGCTTATAGAGCACGCCCTCCTCGAAGTAGGTGAGGAGCCGACCCTCGAGGTCGAAGCTCGCCACCCGGCCGTCGCGAACCGCGAGCGTCGAGGCCGGGTGCAGGGTGAGGGTATCGGGGGCCCGCGCCACCGGGGGTCATGCTACCCTGGGCGCATGGGGCAAGCGGCGGTGCGGACCGCCCTGGCCGAGCTCGAAGCCCGTTTTGGCCCGATGGAGCCCCTTGGCACCGGGCACGAGGCCCGGGTCTTCAAAAGCGGCCCCTGGGTCTACAAGGTCTACCGGCCCAAGGAGCGCGAACTCGCCTTCCTGGAGGCGAAGAACCTCGCCCGGCCGGGGTTTGGCGAGCGGGTGCGCGAGGTCGCGGTGCTCGAAAGCGGCCACGGGGTCTTGGTGCTCAAGCACTTCCCCGGCCGCCCCTTTTGCCCCGCGTGCTTCGATGACCGGACGCTCGCGAGCCTCGCGGGCCTCTTGCTGCGGCTCCACCGCCTGCCCGAGCCGGGGGTGCTCGAGGCCGAAGCGCTCACGGAGCGCATCGACCGGTTCGAGCGGGAGCTTGCCGGGCTCGAGGCCGCCCGCCCGGTCTTCCGCGCGGTGCGCGACCGGCTCCCCCTCGTGGTCGGGGTCCCGAGGGCCTTCGGCCACGGGGACCTATGGGCAGGAAACGTCCTCGTCGCCGAGGACGGACGGGTCTTCGTGGTGGACTGGGCCCGCGCCGGCGCCCTGGACCCCGCCCGCGACCTCGCCATCTTGAAGACGGGAAGCCTCGACCTCTTGGGCCCAGAACGGGCGATGCGCGCCCTGGCGCGGATCGTCCGCCAGTACCCCGAGCCCGAGGCCCTCTGGGGTCGGCTCTCCTTTTGGATTCCGCTCACCTACCTCCACGACCTCTACTGGTTCAAGACCAAGGCCCCGGCGGGGCTCGAAGGCGCGATCGAGGAAAAACTCCCCGCCGCCCTCGCCCTCGCCGAGCGTTTTCCCCGCCTCTGGGAGGTCTAGGGATGTGGGTCTTCCGCCTCGAGGGCGATTTCGAAAGCCTCGACCCCCTGATTCCCGAGCTCTTCGCCCGGGGCGCGCGGGGGCTCGAGGAAAGGGAGGGGGCGGTGCTCGCCTACTTTCCCGAGCGGGTGGAGCTGCCCTTTCCCGGCACCTGGGAAGAGCTCCCGGACGAGGACTGGCTCGCCGCCTGGAAGCGGGACCTGAAGCCGGTGGTGGCGGGCCGGTTCTGGGTCGGCGCGCCCTGGCACGCGCCCGAGGCTGGGCGCATCCCCATCGTGATCGAGCCCGGCATGGCCTTCGGCACCGGCCACCACGAAACCACCCGGCTGGCCCTGGAGGCGCTTTCCCAAGAGGTGAGGCCGGGGATGCGGGTGCTCGATTTGGGCACCGGCTCCGGCGTGCTCGCCATCGCCGCCGCCAAGCTCGGCGCACGGGTGAACGCGGTAGACATTGATCCGATAGCGGTGGCGGCGGCCCGGGAAAACGCCGCCAAGAATCGGGTGGAGATCGCGGTCCAAGAGGGCAGCCTGGAGGACGTCCCGGGGCCCTTCGACCTGATCGCGGCGAACCTCTACGCCGAGCTCCACCAGGCGTTCGCCCCCCGCTACCGGGAAAAGCTCGCCCCGGGCGGGAAGCTCCTCGCCACCGGGATCCTCGCCGAGCGCGCCGGGGCCACCCGGGCGGCGCTCGTGGAAGCCGGCCTTCGCCCCCTCACCGAGGCACGTGAAGGCGAGTGGGTCCTGGAGGTCTTCGCGAGGCCCTAGCCGTGCGTCCCCACCGCGCTTACGTACCCGCCATCGAGGACGAGCTCTGGATCGAGGGCCGGGAAGCGCGGCACCTCGTGCGGGTGCTCCGCGCCCGGCCCGGGGACCGGCTCACCCTCTTCGACGGCCGGGGCGAGGAGGCCCGGGCCCGGGTGGTGGCGGTGGAGGGCGAGCGGGTACGGGTGCAAATCGAGGAGCGCCGCCCGGTGCGCCGGGAGCCGGACGCCGAGGTCACCCTCTACCTCGGGCTCTTGAAGGGGGAAAAGCTCGGGGAGGTGATCCGGATGGGGACCGAGCTCGGGGTCTCGCGCTTCGTGCTGCTCGTCACCCGCCACGCGGTGGCGAAGATGGTCCGGCCGGCAAAAATCGAGCGCCTGCGCCGGATCGCCGTGGAGGCCGCCAAGCAATCGGGCCGCACCGCGCTGCCCGAGGTCGCGGGACCGATCGCGCTCGCCGAGGTCCTCCCGGTGGAACAGGGCCTCGTCGCCGACCCCCGGGCCGGCGCACGGGTCGCCGAGGTGCTGGACCCCGAAAGGCCGGTGGCGCTCGCGGTAGGGCCGGAAGGGGGCTTCGCCGAGGAGGAGCTCGGGTTCCTCGCCGAGCGGGGCTTCACCCCGGTGACGCTGGGCCGGAGAATCCTCCGGGCGGAGACCGCCGCCTGCACCCTGGTCGCCCTGGTCACCGCGGCCCATGGGCAATAATCGGAGGGTGCACCGGGTCCTTTTCCTCTTCGCCCTTTTCCTCGGGGGTTGCCGCTACACCTTCCTCCCCCTCGTCCCCGAGGCCGCGCCGCCCCCAAAGACGGTGCTGATCGAGGCCGAGCTCACCGAGGGCGAGGGGGTGGTGCGGGCCGTGCTCCGGGTTCGGCGGGTGCCCGAGCCCGGCTACCTCGAGCTCCGCTGGTACCGCGGCGAACGCCCGCTCTGGGAGGGGGCCCGCTTCGTCGAGGGCGGCGAGACCCTCACCCTCGAGCTCCCCAAGGAGGGCACAGGGCCCTACCGGCTCGAGGTGCGCTGGCAGGGCGAGCGGGTGCTCGTCCGCCTACTCGGGGCCCCTACCCCACCCAAAGCAACACCGCCGGAATGGAAAGGAAACTGAGCAGGGTGGAAACCGCCACCGTGCGGGCGGCGAGCGAGCCGTCGCCCCCGAACTCGGCGGCCAGCATGTAAGCGTTCACCGCCACCGGCATCCCCGAGATCAAAACGAGCACCGCGTAGTCGAGGCCAATAAGCCCGAGCAGCCGCCCTGCGAAAGCGGCGGCCAGCGGCCCCCCGACGAGCCGCACGGCGCTCGCGAGCAGCTCGAAGCCCCCGAGCCGAAAGGGCGTCCCCGCGATCTGCATCCCCAGGCCCAAGAGCAGCATGGGGATCGCCGCCTGGGCGAGCATCGTCACCGGCCGGTCGAGGAAGAGCGGGAGCCGGGCACCGCTCACCGCGAAGGCGATGCCCACAAAGAGCGCCCAGAAGAAGGGCAGCCTGAGCGTGAGCCAGAGCCCGGAAAGCACCCCGCCCCCCCGAAAGAACGCCGGGCCCAGGCCAAAGAGCACCACGGTGGCGAGGAGGAAGTAGACCACCGCGCGCTCGAGCCCTGCCTCCCCCAACGCGAAAAGCGCCACCGAGAGCCCCATGTTCCCGGAGTTGGGGAAGAGGGCGGCGGCGAGGAGGGTCCGCGCCGCCGGCCGGGAAAGCCGAAGGAGGCGGGCAATGAGCACCGCCCCCAGGT
>WFXV01000142.1 GCA_015490435.1 Thermaceae bacterium | reverse complement strand
CGCCTGCAGATTTTCCGCAGAAAAGATTTGCGATAACGATGGGAAAAAGCGGGCCCGTTTCATAATCCTCATGATCCGCAGGGGGTACTGAGCGTCCTCGCACCCCTCCCCGGCCGGAAGGCCCTGCGGAAAATCCGCAGCTTTTAAGTGCGATAGGCATGGGAAAAACCGGGCCTCTCTCATGTTTCGGCCCGTACTCGCAGAAGCAGGAAGGAGGAGGCAGTGAAACGGATCACCGCCGTTCTCATAAAACCCGGGGTTCCCTCGGCCCCGACCCCTTACGCGGTGAGCCTGGACCCCGGGGAGCTGGTGGCCGGGGCGGTCTACCTGGGGGTGCTTGAGAAGACCGCGAAGGCGGCGGGGCTCGGGCTGCTCCCGCCCCTGCCCCGGCTGGAGACCCTGGCCCTCTACAAAGGGCCCGGCCTCGAGCTCGCCCGGTCCTTCGTGCCGGGGGAGCCCGCGAAGGAGACCCCCCGGGCGGTGGCCACGATCTACCGGCCGGTGGCCGAGGACCTCGAGCTCGGCCTCTGGGAAGCCGCCTACGCCCTCGAGGTCTCGGTGCTCGAGGAGGAGCGGCTGGACGCGGTGCCGCTCGCCACCTTCGGGGTGCGGGGACGGCCCGGCGTCGAGGGGGCGCAGCCGGGCGGAGCCGGTCGGCGGCAATGGGTTTTTGTCGAGCGGGGCCCTAGGTCAGAAAGTCCCAAGCTGGAGCCGGGAGGGCGGGTAGCCTAATACCGTGAAGTGCATCAAGGAGATGGACGCGAAGGGGTACCTCCTGGTCCCCCTCAGAGCCAGGCTCCTGAGCGTTGACCTGAAGCGACGCAAGATTCACTTCGAGCTCCCAAGCGCGCCGCCAGGCTGGGGCAAGAAGAGCGAAAAGGCGGTGAAGGTGGCGGCGCTCTGCCCGAGGTCGAAGAAACTCGTGGAGGCCCTGAAGGACCTCCTGAAAAACGCCGAGGACGAGCCGGTCGAGGGGACGCTCCTCACCTGGCCGTCGAGCGACGAGGAGGCCCGCTGGCTCCCCCCTGAGGGATGCTGGTTGCATTGCTTCGAGCCCGGGCACGACCTTAGACCGCCCGAGGAGCTCACCCTACGCCTCAGGGGCGAGGCACTGCCTTCCGATCGCAAACACCTGGCCCTGAGGCTCGCGAACGGGGCGATCCTTCACGTGCTCCCTCCCGCCAGGAAGGCGGCCGAGAAGGTGGGCGCGGGCCAAGTGGTCGAGGTGGTGCTCGACGGTCCCCGGCTCTACAAGGAAGGGATCCTGCGCGCAACGCGGATCCGGGCCGTGCGAGGGAAGCCCAAGCTCGAGTTTCTCCGCCTGCGCTCGCTCGCCGAACGACCCAAACCCGCACTCCGCGTGGAGGGAGACGGGCAGTTCTCGATCAACTACAGCGACGTGGTCCTGGTCCACGGGAAGCCGAAGGCGGGCAAGACCCGGTCCTTGCTCGCCCTGTTTGCTGACGGCGAACCCACGGAGGAAGGGCTCCGAGTCCACCGCAAACTGCGCCCGGTGGGCCGGCCCGCGGTGTATTACCTGAGCCACGTCACCGAGACCCCGCTGCCCCGGCTACGGAAGTACGCGGAGGGGATGGGATGGACCTCCGAGCGGGCGGAGGACTATCTCTACCCCTTCGAGGACCCCGAGGACCTCGAGGAGTTTCTCAAGGACCCGACCGTTCCCGAGAACTCCTTCATCATCGTGGACTCGCTCGTCAAGCTGTTGCCCAGAGGGGTCACCGGGGAGAGCGAAAACGACGCGCTCCAGGTCGAGAAGACGTTGGCCCCGCTGATTCAGGCGGCCCGGAGGCGCGGACACCTGCTGATCCTCGTTCATCACCAGGGCAAGAGATCCGACGACCCCCGCGGGAGCAGCGCCATCCAGGCCCTACCGGACCACCTCATTGGGGTGAAGGAGATCAAGTCGGGCCGGGGATCAAGCCGTGTGATGGAGTACCAGAAGGGCCGGGCGACTTCGCCCCGCACGGCCCTCCTGGTGATCCGCGAAGAGGCCACGGAAGCGACAAAGCCCTCCGACGAGGCGGCGAGGCCCCCTGCGCGCCGGCGATACGGGGCTCCCCCCAAGTACGAGGAGGCTCTCTGGAAAGCGCTACAGGAGCTCGAGCGCCGCGGCGAGTTCGAGGAAAAGCTTGATGAGAACGGAACGCGTCGCCCCTTCTTTGAAAAGCGAGCGGTGCTCAAGGAGCTCAAACGGCTGACCTCGGCGGACGAGAAGAACCTCCGCGACGCGCTGGAGCGCTACGCCGGGGAGGGGCGGAACCCGAGGAAATCGCCCGTACTGAAGCGTGTGGAGGAAGACGGGCGGGTCTACTACGCCGCCCTGGGGGGGACGGCCCTCCCCTCCAAGGCGCGCAGCTCGGACCCCAGTTCCAAGGGCAAAAAGAGCTCCCGGCGCGCGCGGGTCAAGGCCACGTAGAGGAGCATCAGCTCGTCGCGAACGGGCCGGCCTCGTTCGTCGGCCAGCCGGAACTTCCCTCGCACCCAGACCCGGTCCCACTCCAGCCCCTTGGCCTGGTGAACCGTGGCGACCACGGCGTCGGCCTCGTCCAGTTCGATGGCCATCGCCCGGTTCAGCTCCTGAACGAGGAGGGCGGGTCTGGACTCCCGGGCCACGAGCCGAACCAGGGTGGCGAGCTGGCCGAAGGCTTTCGGATCGCGGTTCGCCTCGCGCAGGAGCCGCTCCCAGGTGTACCCGCGGAGGGCCGGGGATGGGACGTCCGAGCGACCGTGGCGCAGGGCGACCACGTCCTCGGCCAAGTGAAGAAACCGCACGTCGCGCAGAAACTTGACCTTCCGGTAACCCAGCTGGCGGAGCTCGCGGAGCGCCAAGATCGCCTCGGCGTTTGAGCGGACCAGCACGGCGACGCGGCCTCCGACGGGCCGCGTTCCTAGGAGAACGCGGGAGGACCCCGGAATGGCCCGGAGGGGAACCCGCTCGCCCAGCAAGGCCAGGACCCGGTTCGCCCAAGCCGCCACCTCTCTACCGAAGCGAAAGGTCCGGGAGAGGTACAGTTTGCGACCGTCCAACTCGGCGAGGGCGTTGACCGCGCCGCGCCAGGCGTAGAGGGACTGGTAGGCGTCGCCGACGAAGACCTTTTGGGCCGGCTGCTCGAGGACGATTTCCCGCATGGGGGCGTTCGCGTCCTGCGCCTCGTCGTAGAGGATGAGGTCGTAGGGAAGCCGGGCCCCCCGCAGGTGGAGCGCCTTTAGGTAGAAGTCGTGAAGCAGGGGCAGGCCGGAACGCGGGTTCAAAAAGTTCTCCCAGAGCCCCCGGAGGACTCCGTCCACCTCCTCGGGATCGACCTCGCACCGGGCGAGGACCGCCCGTCGGTCCGGCGGGATATGGGTCGTCGAGGGCTCCCGGTCCGCGGAGTGGGAGAACCCCACCAGGCCGGCGACCAGGGCGGCCGTGAGCCCGGGGCACTTCCGCGCCGAGGGGACCCGGCTTCGGACGGCGGGGTAGAGCCGGTACGGGTAGTCCACCACCCTTTCCTTCAGTTCGCGAGGGGAACGCTCCCAGGCCAGTTTGTGGGCGGTGACTGCGCGCACCGAGCTGAGCCCCGCCCGTTTGAACTTCTCCTCGGCCTGTTTTTGCATCGACCGGTTGAACACCAGGTAGAGGACCTCTTTTCCCTCGGCTACGGCCGCCTCCGCGGCCCGGATGAGGGTGAAGGTCTTGCCGGACCCCGCGTAGGCCTGGACCACCACCTGGTCCTCGCCGCCACGCACCGCATCCACCACCGCCGCTTGCTCCTCGGTGAGCCTCGAGTTCTTCACGTGCATCCTCTCCTTTCCGGGTTTAAAAGGGCTCGCCGGGGCGAGACTTCGCCCCGGCGGGGTTCGGGTTTCCTAGGCCGCTTTCGAGACCATGGCCAGCGCCGACAGCGCCCGCTGCCGCGCACCGTTCGCCTGGCGGTGCACCCACCGGCTCCAAAGGGTCTTCTGGCGCCGCCGGTAGCGGAGGTCGAGCTCCAGCCCGCGTCGCGCCGCCTCGCTCCGGAGGTCGTCCCAGAGCGCGCGGAGGTCGGGCCGGCGGAGGCGCCCCTTGCCGCGAAAGACCTCGACCAGGGCGAAGTGGTCGGTGTGAACCACGACCCGGACCCCGCCCGGCACCGCCGAGAGCGCCTCGCGAACCGCCCGGAACTCCGCCCAGGCGCTGTCCCTTCCGATCTCCCAGCCCTGCACCTCGAGGCGGAGCCGACCGTTCTTGAGCGCCACCGCCGCCCATCCCGTCGCGCCGGTCTGGGGGTCGGCGGAGCCGTCCGTGTACACGACCCAGGTTGCCTCGGCATCCTTCATCGCACCCTCCTTCCGGGGTTTGAAACGCACGGCGGCCGGGGCATCGCCCCGGCCGCGGGAGTGCAATCTTTCTAGTAGAGCCGAACCATCCGTCCCGGGGAGACGACGCGCTTCTCGGAGCAACCGGCTCGCCCGGGGAGTGTGAGGGCAAGCGGTTCGGGGACGTACAGGACGCCGCGGTGGCAGAGCAACGGCAGCGCGCGGAGCCGGTGCGAGGCGTCGGGAAGTCGTAGGGCCGCGCGAGCTCGCGCGGCCTCGGCTTCGAGCGTGGTCTTGCTCGGAGGTGAGCCGGCTTGGAGGAGGACCGGGACCTCGTAGTCGGCCCCGCCCAGGTAGAGCACCCACAACCCGCGTTTCCGTTGCATCATCACCATCACCTCTCCTTTCTCCTTCGGCCTTTTCTGGGGTACGGGTTTTTTCTCAAACCAATGGGGGCGAAAGCCCCCGGTTTCACCCTCGATTTCCTTCGCCCTTCCCAAACTGCCGACGCCGGGTCTGCGGCACCGCTGCCGGCCCGGGGCCAAGACGCCGCGTAGAGCCCGGAGAGTCGAAGCCCTGCGAACGCCCCTCGAGGGCCGTAGGATGCTCCCGGAGCGCGGGCTTCGCTTTTACCTATATAGAGGGCGGGTTTTTCGCCGAAAAAGTCATCGGGCCTTGGCCGGGGGAGTCCGATGGGTACGGGCATCGGGCCGGCCAACCGACGCCTCTTGGTTTTTGCTCCAGGGGACGAACCTTTTTCGCCAGCGGAAATGCGTTAAGCGTGGGCCATACCGTCGTTTTCGGCGCGGCCGCCCCAGGCCATTGTTCGCGGCGTTTTTCGCCCCATCGGGACGGTAGGTGCCACCGCTTGCCGCACCGCTAGTCGTCGACGGCCGCCCGCCCCTCCTCGCACAGGGGGAGGTAGGGGCACCGCCGGCAGACGGCCTTCGAGGGGGTGGGCGCGAACTCCATGCTTTGAATGCCGTTCACCACGAGCTCCGCCTCCTTTGCCAGGCCGTCCACCGCGACCGCGACCACCTGGCCCTGTCGGAGGTACGCGAGGTAGGCCTCGGGCTTCCGCAGGCCGCTGGCGTAGGCCCAGAGCTGGAGGGCGTGGTCGGCGGGGGCGGCCTCGGCGTCGGTCTTGTAGTCGAGGACCCAGCCCGGCCCCGCCAGGTCGGCGCGGCCGGAGAGGCGGAGGCCGCCCACCTCCAGGGCGAGGTCCACCTCCCGGGCCCGGGCCTCGTCGCGGAACCTTGCAAAGACCGGGTCCTCGCGGAACCGCCGAACGAGGCCGGCGGCCTCCTCCAGCGCCCCGTCCGGTAGGCCGGGATCGAGCGCCGCGAGCCTGGCCGGGTCGTGGCGGAGGCGGCGGGCCAGGGCCTCGTGCACGACCTGGCCCACCCGCCGCGCGAGGGCGATCTCGTCCCTGGCCCCGGGGTGGCCCTCGATGTGGGCGTGGTAGAACCGTCGCGGGCAGAGGCGGTAGTCGTCGAGGGCGGTGACCGGGAGGGCGTCGAGGGCCGGCCCGGACTCCCCGAGGACCACG
>WFXV01000141.1 GCA_015490435.1 Thermaceae bacterium | reverse complement strand
CGCCACCCCGCCGTAGGCCCGCACCAGCCCCCCGGCCCCGAGCTTGATCCCGCCGAAGTAGCGGGTGACCACCACCATCACCCCCTCGAGCCCCTGCCCTTCGATGGCGGAAAGGATCGGGCGCCCGGCGGTGCCGGCGGGCTCGCCGTCGTCGGAGAACCGGTAGCGACCGCCGACCCGGTAGGCCCAGCAGTTGTGGGTGGCGGAGGGATCCTTCACCCGCTCCAGGAAGGCGAAGGCCTCCTCCTCGCTTTCGATCGGCGCCGCTTGACAAATGAATCGGCTCTTCTTGATCTCCTTCTCGAAGCGGGCCGGGGCGGCGAGGGTCTGCACGTCTAGAGCTTAGCGCGACGGTTCCACCCGCAGCTGAGCTGCCAGGCGGCGAAGAGCACCCCGCCGAAGAACAAGAGCGCCGGGCCCCAGCCGGCTTCCCGGGCGATGCGATCGGCCGCGTACGCAAGCAGGTAAAAAAAGGCCATTTCGAAGACGGAGCGAAGCTCGTCCCACCACGTCCGCGCTCCAGAATCCGGCGCGGGCCTTGGCCGGAGCACCTCGGGCACCTCGCCGAAGAGCTCGCGGGCGAGCCGCTGGGCCTCCTCCACCGCGGTGGGAAAGGGAACGCTCTCGTCCTCGAAGACCAGGTAAAGCCGCGCCTCCCGGCAAAGCCCGAGGCCCACCGAGCGCACCTCGTAGCCTTTGAGCCTGGCAAGGTCGTAGCAACGCCGCCCGAGGCAAAGCCGACCCTCCCCGAGGCACCAGCGGGTGGCGAGGCGGCGGCTCGAAAGCAGCAGGAAGAGCCCCAGGGCAAAGAGCAGAGGCCCGAGCCAGAAGAGGAGCGCGGCGAAAAACGGCCCGGTGATCAGGAGGATCGCCCCGAGGGCGAGGCCGAACCCCCTAAAGGCCTCCCGCACGAGGTCCACCCGGCACCTCATCGCCCCTCCTCCTCCGCCCAGTAGGCCGAAAGGGCGCGGGCGTAGGCGCGAAGGCGAAAGGTTTGGTCCAAGGTCTCGGCGATAAAACCGGTAAAGGTGCCCAGGGGAAGGTTCCAGAGCGCACCCTGCCCTTGCGGCAGGATGAGTTGGGCCAGGATCGCGCTCGAAAAACCCAGGAGAAAGGCGAGGCCTCGCAGGCCCAGGGGGAGCTCAAGCTCCTCGGCGATCGGGTAGAGCTCCCCGGGGACCTCGGGCCGAACCTTCTTTTGCTTTGCCTGGACCAGGAAGTAGGCGGCAAGCGGCGTCCTCCGCCAGTCGGCGAGCCCGGGGCGCCCTTCCCGCAGCGCGTCCCAGAGCAGGTACCAGTTGGGCCCGAGGGGCAGCCACCAAAGCGCCCCGTCCCGAAAGCGCACCCCGAACCGGGGCCAAAGCCCAAAGACCACCGGGCGGAGTTCCTCTAAAAACCCAAGGCGGAGAATCCCCGCGATCGAAAGCCAGAGGAGGTACCGGAAACGCCCGGGTAGAAACCACCCGAACAGGGCGACCCCGAGCAGCCCGAGCGCCCGGGCGAGAAACTTCGTGAAGGGGACGCGGAGCTCGAGCTCCACGCCCCCATTTTCCGAAGCCCCGCTAGCCTTCCCCGGTCATCGCGGCCCGAAGGGCGCTTCGCATCGCCTCGACGGGGGCCTCCTCCCCGGTCCAAAGCTCGAAGGCGATCGCCCCCTGCCAAAGCAGCATCCCGAGCCCGTCCAGGGCCCCGAGTCCCCGGGCCTTGGCCTCCCTTAGAAACCGGGTCCATAGCGGCCGGTAGACCAGGTCCACAGCGTAGCCCCTCTGGGGAAAGAGCTCGGCCGGCAAGGGGGTGGCGGCGGGGTCCTCGAGCCCCACCGAGGTCGCGTTCACCACCAAGTCGGCCTCCCGCGCCGCCTCGGGCCCCACCACCCGGCCGCCGAGCTCGGCCACGAGCCGCTCGGCGCGCTCCCGGGTCCGGTTCGCCACCCCGACCTCCCAGCCGGCCCGAAGCAGGGCGTAGACCACCGCCCGGGCGGCGCCCCCGGCCCCGAGCACGAGGGCCCGCCGCCCCCGAACCCCGGCCTCCTCGAGGCTCTTTAAGAACCCGGGGGCGTCGGTGTTGTAACCGACGAGCCTTCCCCTTTCGACCACCACAGTGTTCACCGCCCCGATCGCCCGGGCCGCCGGGTCCACCT
>WFXV01000140.1 GCA_015490435.1 Thermaceae bacterium | reverse complement strand
GGATCGGGGCCCACCTCCATAGCCGCCCCGACCCCGCCAAGCGCCCCCTCCAGCCAGCGCACCCCGGCGGAGAGCACCGCGTCCACCTTGGCCCGGACCTCGGCGGGGTCGGGGCGGCTATGGAGGTGGGCCCCGATCCCCTCGCTCCCGAACGCCCGCACCACCCGCTCGAGCACCGCGAAAACCCGCTCGGGATCCGCCACCCCGTAGGTATCCGCGATCGCGATCTCCCGCACCCCGAACTCCCGGATCCGGGCGACGAAGGCCACCACCTGCTCCTCGCTCCAGGGGTCGCCGTAGGGGTTCCCAAACCCCATGGAGACGTAGACCACCAGGTCGAGCCGCCCTTTGGTGAGGTCCACGAGCCGCCGGAGCACGTCCCAGGACTCCCGGATCGAGCGGCCGGTGTTCCGCCGCTGAAAGGTATCGCTGATCGAGAAGGGGTAGCCCACCGCGGTGAGGTTCTTGGCCGAGAGCGCCCGGAGCACCCCCTTCTCGTTGGCCACGATGGCGAGGTAGGTGCGCCCCTCGGGCGGGGGCAGGAGGGCGAGCACGTCGGCAGCGTCCCGCATCTGGGGCACCGCCTTGGGGGAGACGAAGCTGGTGAGGTCGAGGTGGCGAAAGCCGGCGTCGAGCAGTGCCCGTAGGAAGGCCACCTTCTCCTCGGTGGGGATGAACCGGGTGAGCCCCTGCCAGGCGTCCCGCGGGCACTCGACGTAGCGGATCGGCAAGCCCTCGAACATCCCGCCCTCCCTAGACCTGGAAGACCCCGGTCTTGAACTCGGGCCGCTCGGGGTTCAAGGCGGCGAGCGCGAGGCTCTGAACGAGCCACTCCCGGGTCTCGTGGGGGAAGATCACCTCGTCCACCCAGAGCCGGGCGGCAGCGTAGCGCACGTCCAGCTGCTCGTCGTAGCGGCGTTTGATCTCCTCGTAGAGCTCGGCGAGCTCCTCGTCGGTGGGCTCCTGCCCGCGCGCTTTTAGCGCCCGGACCTGGATGTCGAGCAGGGTCTTCGCCGCCTGGGCCCCGCCCATCACCGCGTACTTGGCGCTGGGCCAGGCGTAGATGAAGCGGGGGGCGTAGGCCTTGCCTGCCATCGCGTAGTTGCCGGCGCCGAAGGAGCCGCCCAGAATCACGGTGAGCTTGGGGACCACCGAGTTGCTCACCGCGTTCACCATCTTGGCCCCGCGCCGGATGATGCCGGCGTGCTCCGCGTCCTTGCCCACCATGAAGCCGGTGACGTCCTGGAGGAAGATGAGGGGGATGAACATCTGGTTGGCCTCGAGGATGAACCGCGCCGCCTTGTCCGCCGCCTCGGGGTAGATCACCCCACCCACCTCGATCTTCTCCCGCTTCTTGATGATGAGCCGCTGGTTGGCCACGATCGCCACCGGGTAGCCGCCGATCCGGGCATATCCCGTGACGATGGTCTCGCCCCAGCCCGGCCGGTACTCGAGAAAGCGGGAGCCGTCCACGATCCGGGCGATCACCTCGCGGACGTCGTAGGGCCGCTCCCCGGTGGGGCTGACCAGGCCGTAGAGGTCCTCGGGGTCGTAGGCCGGGGGCTCCGGCAGGGTGCGGTTTTTCGCCCAGGGGGCAAGCCCCCGCTCGGCGTAGAGCGCCGCCACCTCGCGCACCCGGCCAAGCGCCGACTCGTCGTCGGGCTCGTAGAAGTCCACCGTGCCCGAGACCTCGGCGTGCATCCGGGCGCCGCCGAGCTCGTCCGAGCTCACCTCCTGCCCGATCGCCGCCTTGACGAGCGCGGGCCCGGCGAGGTAGAGCCCCGAGCCCTCGGTCATGATCAAGACGTCGGTCATCACCGGCAGGTAGGCGCCGCCGGCGACGCAGTTGCCCATGATCGCGCTGATCTGGGGAATCCCGAGCGCGCTCATGCGGGCGTTCAGGTAGAAGATCCGCCCGAAGTCGTCCTGATCGGGGAAGACCTCGTCCTGAAGCGGCAGGAAGACCCCCGCCGAGTCCACCAAGTAGATCGTGGGGATGCGGTTTTCCAACGCGATCGTCTGAGCCCGGATCACCTTCTTGGCGGTGATCGGGAAGAACGCCCCCGCCTTCACGGTGGCGTCGTTGGCGATGATCATCCAGTCC
>WFXV01000139.1 GCA_015490435.1 Thermaceae bacterium | reverse complement strand
CGGAACACAAGGATGCGCCTTCCTTGGTAGGTGAGCCGCGCGTTCTTGTGGCTGTTCACTGGAGCCCCTCCTCTCGTGCTGAAAGCCATTCCTTCACAGGCACCAGGGTATGGGGCTCCAGTGAACAACGTGTTGAGAGGTTACACCTAGCCCTTGGCAGGCCCCCTGGCCTGTGCTAAGCTCTAAGAGTATGCCCATCGGGCACGCCGCGAAAAACCCGGCCGCCTAGGCGGCAGCGACCAAGCGGGGGTGCGAAGAGCCACCCGCTAAACTTTCGCGGCGCAAGGAGGAAGCAGGCGGATGGAAGACCAAAAGACCGCAGCGCCGGCGGAAACCGCCGGGAACGAGACCCAGGCCGCTCCCCTAAGCATGGAGGCGGCCCTCCAGGAGGCGGAAGCACGGCTTTCCAAGGAGATCCGTAAAGGGCAGATCATCAAGGGCCGGGTGGTGTTCGTCGGCCACGACGGCGTGGCCGTCGACGTGGGCACCAAGGTCGAGGGTCTGATCCCCTTCGCCCAGCTCACCAACGAGGAGCTCCCCGAGGAGGAGCTCAAGAACCTCCTCAAGCCGGGCGACGAGGTCGAGGTCTACGTGCTCCGCGTGGACCCCGACGAGGGGCAGATCCTGCTCTCGAGAAAGCGCGTCGAGGCCGACCGCGCGTGGAAGAAGGTCGCCGAGCTCTACGAGAAGGGCGAGCCCATCGAGGTGGTCCCCACCGAGCGGGTCAAGGGCGGGCTCGTCGCCTACGTGGAGGGGCTCCGGGCCTTCATCCCGGCCTCCCAGGTCGACCTCAAGCGCAACGTCAACCTCGACGAGTTCGTGGGCAAGCCCATCCCGGTCAAGATCATCGAGCTCTCCCGCAAGAAGGGGCGGATCATCCTCTCGCGCCGCGTCCTCCTCGAGGAGGAGGAAAAGCGCAAGAAGCGCGAGGTCCTGGAGCAGCTCGAGCCCGGCCAGATCGTCGAGGGCAAGGTGGTCGAGGTCACCGACTTCGGGGCCTTCGTCAACCTGGGCCCGGTGGATGGGCTGGTGCACCGGAGCGAGCTCAGCTGGGGCCGGTTCAACCATCCCCGCGAGGTGGTCAAGGAAGGCGACACCGTCCGCGCCAAGGTCATCTCGGTGGACCCCGAGCGCGAGCGGGTCAACCTCTCGATCAAGGCGGCCACCCCGAACCCCTGGGAGGTCGTCGCCGAGAAGTACCAGGTCGGGCAGAAGGTCAAGGGCAAGGTCGTCGGCCTCACCCCCTTCGGCGCCTTCGTCGAGGTGGAGCCGGGGCTCGAGGGCCTGGTCCACATCAGCGAGATGAGCTGGACCAAGCGGCCCAAGCACCCCTCCGAGGTGGTCAAGGAGGGCGAGGAGGTCGAGGCCGTGATCCTCAAGATCGAGCCCGAGGAGAAGCGCCTCTCGCTGGGCCTCCGCCAGCTCATGCCCGACCCCTGGAAGGAGCTCCCCGAGAAGTACCCGCCGGGGACGATCATCAAGGGCAAGGTCACCGGGATCACGCCCTTTGGCGTCTTCGTCGAGATCGAGCCCGGCATCGAGGGGCTGATCCACGTCAGCGAGCTCGACCACGCCCGGGTGGAAAACCCCGCGGCGGTGGTGAAGAAGGGCGACGAGGTCGAGGCGGTGATCCTGCAGATCGACCCCGCCGAGCAGCGGATCTCGCTCTCCCGCAAGCGCCTGCTCGAGCCCCCGGTGCCCAGCGAGGAGAAAAAGCCGAAAAAGAAGAAGGCTGCGAAGGGCAAGGCCAAGGGCCGCGCCGAGCGGCGCCCGCGGCCGGCCGAGGTGGGGGCCACCGCCGCCTACCAGACCTACGACGCGAGCGTGGCGAGCCCCTCGACCGCGAGCGTCAAGCTCGGCGACCTCTACGGCGATCTTTTGAAGGAGCTCGAGCTCGAGGAGGCCGAGGGCTAAAGGCCTTCGGGGTAAATCCAGGGCCGGGCGAATGCCCGGCCCTTTATATTTGGGAGCAATGCAGAAGGTCAGCCTGCCGGGGCTTATCGTCTTGCTCCTGGTGGTGGCGGGGGGCCTTTACTTCTACCTCGAGCACAAGGCCACCGAGGGGGTCCGCGCCTGCCGGGAGGCGGCGCCCTACCTCTTGGAAGCCCTCGACGCCGGGGTCCGGGAGTACGCCCTTATGCAAGCGGTCATGGAGTACTACGGCGTCCGCGACCCCTACGACCTCTTGAAGCGGCTCGACGTCGAGACCAGCCTCGAAAACCTCAAAACCTACGGCGACGCGCTCACCCCGCTTGACGCCTACGGCATCCCCCGCGAGGACCAGCCGCACCTTCTCGCGCGGATGCGCGCGATCGTCGAAGGGAAGTTCGAGATCACCTCCTTCGAGACCCGGGGAAAGGCCCGCGGCTACTACCGGTGCCGGGCCTACGCCACGCACGGGGGAATGGCGGACCTCGTCTTCGCGCTCGATTACAACGTCTACCCCACCTACGGCGGGCTCGAGCCCGGCGAGGTTCGGATCATGGCCTGGAGCCGCTCCCAAGAAGGGCCTAGCGCCCCGCCTCCCGCCAGGCGGTGAGGTAGAGGCTCGCGAGCCTCCCCCCGGCCCGCCGGAGCTGGACCCGGGCGATTTCGCCGAAAAGCCCCCGCCAGAGCGCCTGGTAGTAGCGCCGGTCGAACTCGGAGTAGAGCCGCTTCACCTTCCAAAGCTCCTCGTTCAGGGTGCGAACCAAGGGGTAGTCCTCGCGGATCACCGCGAAGGCGAGGGCGAGCGCCCCCTCGTCCACGACCCGCGCCGGGCGGGGGCGGTAATCGGCCCTCTCGTCGAAGTAGGCGTCGAGCAGGGTGCTCTCAAAAAGGGCGTGGATCCCGCCGTTCAGCCAGGACTGGCCGTCGAAGTCGAGGGTGGTG
The DNA here is from genome assembly GCA_015490435.1 of Thermaceae bacterium. Lineage (GTDB taxonomy): Bacteria > Deinococcota > Deinococci > Deinococcales > Marinithermaceae > WFXV01. The sequence goes on along the minus strand of WFXV01000139.1, from coordinate 781 downwards.
TGGAGCGGCTGGTGGGCGTCGCCGAGGTAGTGGGCGAGGTCGCCGGCGGCGCGGAGGATCGCCGCCTTTTCCCCAGCGCGAAAGGCCCGAACGAGTGATCGGTAGCTCTCCTCGATCGCCCAGGGGAGGACGCCGGCTTTCTCCAGGGTGGCCTCGCCGAAGCGCGAGCGGGCCTCGGCGAGCGTCATGGGGAAGCTCGGGAAGGGCCAGGGCTCGTAGAGCTCGGCGCTGAAGAAGTGGCGGTGGGCCTCGCCGGGGACCCGGTTCCGCCGGCGGTCGGGGTCGAGGGAGGCGTCTTTGAGTTCTTCCTCCCACCCGGTAAGGAGGCTTTTTAGCTCCCCCTCGGGCAGGTTCCAGATCGCGTACTGGACGATCGCCTTGTGGCCCTTCGGACCCCAGGCCAAAGCCGGCAGGAAGAGCAAAAGGAGCATCAGGCCGCGCCGCACGGCTCCATCCTATTCCAGCGGGCGGATCCGCACCCAGGTGGCGTTGAAGGCCGAGCCCCCGCCCAGGTCGCTCGGGTCGTCGGGGGTGAGCTCGTTCGCGGACTTGCCGTCGGGGGCGTCGGCCGCCCGCCAGGTGCCCTCGAGCACGAGCACCCCGGGCTGCACCGCCCCGGTCACCCGCACCCGGCGGAGGATCCGGCCCCTCGGGCTTTCGAGCTCGGCGAGGCGGCCCTCCGCGAGCCCCTCCCGGGCGGCGTCCTCGGGGTGGATCCAGACCGTGGGCTCGCCCCCCTCGGCGGCCCGGAGGCTTTTAATCCTGTCTCTTATACACATCT
>WFXV01000138.1 GCA_015490435.1 Thermaceae bacterium | reverse complement strand
CCTCTTACCTCGCAAGCGGTGCCGCTTGGAGCGAAGCACTACATCGGGGTTAACGGCGGGGCTTTACGAAAGGGGCGAAGGTGGCCGAGTGGCGGCTCGAACTGGCGGATGAAGCCCGGCTTTACTTCCGGGGGCGGCGGGTGCCGGTGCGGCGGCGGGGGCTGGCGGTGCTGGCGCTCATCGCCCTGGGCTTCGAGGCCCGTCGGGAGCGCATCGCCGGGATGCTCTGGAGCCACGGCTACGCCCTCAACAACCTGCGGGTCGAGCTGCACGCGCTCAGGCGCTTCTTCCCGGGCTGGGCCCGGGGCGAAGACCCCTTGCCCCTGCCCGAGGGGCTCGAGGTCAAGACCAGCGCCCGTCCGCTGCTTTTAAACCTCCGGGGTATCTCGCCGGCACTCGACGCCTGGATCGCCGAGCTCAGCGAGGGGCTGGTGGAGCACGGGCCCTGTCTCGAGCTCCCCGAGCTCACGCCGCCCTTCGTCCTCTTCGTCCGCCGCCTTCCGCTCACCGACGAGGAGCTGGTCCTGCGGGAAGTCGCCGAGGCGGTGGGGCTCCCCCTCGCCCGCGGGGGCCGTGGCCTCGGCGTGATGCAAGCGGGGTATGACTTCGACGCCCGGGCGGTGTTGCAAAACCCCCAGCGAAGCTGGGTGATCTTCCTTCCGCCCTACGGGGAAGACCCGGTGGACATGCTCGAGCTCAGAGCCCGGCTTCCCGCGGACCGAGTCCGCTACCTCGAGCTTGCCCCCTGGGGCTGGTGGGAGGCCCGAGAGCGAATGCTCGGCCCGCTCCCCTTCACCGAGGCGGCCCACGTCTACCTGGCCGCCGGCGGCCAGCCCGGCCACATCGCCGAGCTCCTCGCGCTCCGGCCGGCCTCGGGTTTTGGCCAGCGGCTTCCCATGCCCCAGCGGGTGCGAGCGGTCTACCGGAGGGAAAGCCGTTTCCTCTCCCTCGAGGGGCGGATCGCGCTGGAGCGGCTCTCGGTGCACCCCGGGACGATCACCGGCGAGGTGCTCGCGGCGCTTGGTCTCGAGGAGGCGGTGGAGGAGCTCGAACGCAAGCGCTGGCTCGTCTACCGGGGCGAGCGCTGGGTCTTCCGCCACGAGGCCGGCCGCCGGGTGCTCGCCGCGGGGATGGAGGAGGGCCGGCGCCGGCTCTACCACCGGCGCATGGCCGAGGTCTTCGACGCCCTGGGAATGCCCTTCGCCGCCGCCTACCACGCCTGGAACGCCGGGCTCCCCTGGCGCGAGCCCGAGGAGGCCCGGGGCTGGGCCCGGGCGGTGCTCGGGGGAGAGAGCCAGCCTCTCCCAGCGGTGGAGACGCCCCGCGGGGGCGAGCTCCTGATCGAGGGGTTCGAGGTCGAGTCCGGCGCCGCCGAGGTCAGGGGCGACCAGCTCGCCTTCGTGCGTACCCCCTCCGAGCCCGAGACCTCGGTGGTCGCCTTCGAGACCCCGGAGCTCGACACCCTGCTCCGCATCCGGGGCCGGGCCTACGTGCGGAACGCGCTCCAGGTCGGGCTCGACGGCGACGCTGCCCCCCTCTTCCTGCAGCTGAACGGGCACCGCATGGTCTTCGCCCCGGTCGAGGGGCCGCGGTTTTCCGGTGGGGAGTGGGTCCTCCCGATCGGGAGCCGGTTCGAGCACTGGGTGCGCCTCCCGCCCGGCCGACGGGTGCGGCTTGGGAGCCGGGCGGAGTCGGCGGTGATCGAGGTCAAGCTGGACTTCTACCGGGTCGGTGGCAAGGCCGGGGAGATCCGGGTCCCCGCCTACGGCTTCGAGGTCGCCCCGGTCCCCGGCCTCCTCGGCTAGGTGTAACCTCCCAACACGTTGTTCACTGGAGCCCCATACCCTGGTGCCTGTGAAGGCATGGCTTTGGGCACGAGAGGAGGGGCTCCAGTGAACAGCCACAAGAACGCGCGGCTCACCTACCAAGGAAGGCGCATCCTTGTGTTCCGTATTATCCACGAAGGCCTTCCGGTAAGGGAAGCGGCTAAAGCCCAAGGGGTCAGCCCAAGAACCGCCTACAAGTGGCTCAGGCGCTACCGGGAGGAAGGGGAAGCTGGCCTCTTGGACCGAAGCTCCCGGCCAAGACGAAGCCCAAGACGCACCCCTGGGACGCTTAGGGAGCAGGTGAAAGAACTCTGCCGGCAACGCTGGCCCTACCACGCCATCGCCCATAAGGTTGGGGTTTCCAAGAGCACGGTGGCCCGGATCCTCAAGACCGCGGGCCTTCACCGCCTATCGCTCCTGGAACCCAAGCCCCCGCCCCGGCGCTTTGAGGTCGAGGCGCCTGGCGTGCTCCTGCACCTGGACACCAAGAAGCTCGCCCGGTTTCAAAGGCCAGGGCACCGGGTGACCGGGGACCGGCGCAGGGCTTCGCCCGGGGCCGGCTACGAAGCGGTCTACGCTGCGGTGGACGCCCATAGTCGCCTGGCCTACGTGGAGGTGAAGGGGGAG
>WFXV01000137.1 GCA_015490435.1 Thermaceae bacterium | reverse complement strand
GCGCAGGATCTCGTCGTGGATCCCGGCGAGCCGGGCCGCCCACTCGACCCGCACGCGGTCGGGGGCGTCGAGCCCAAAGGCGATGTTCTCGAAGATCGTCTCGGAAAAGAGGAAGGGCTCCTGGGGCGCCATCCCGATCGCGCCCCGGAGCACCCGGAGGGGGATTTTCTGCACCGGGTGGCCGCCCACCCGGACCACCCCCTCGCTCGCCTCGAGGAGCCTTGGCACCAGGCTCAGAAGGAGCGTCTTCCCGCTCCCGGTGCGGCCGGTGATCCCGAGCGTCTTCCCGGGCTCGACCCGGAGCGCGATCTCCGAAAGGAGCCGCCGGCCCTCGAGGGTAAGACCCACCCCCTCGAAGGCGACCTCGCCGCCCACCGCCCGGATCCCAAAGTCGGTCCCGGGCCCGTCGGCGATCCTCGGGCGCTCGTCGAAGAGGGAGACCAGCCGGGCGAACGAGGTCCGCCCCCGCTGGAAGAGCCCGAGCACCCAGGCGATCCCGAGCACCGGCCAGGTGAGCAGGCCGAGGTAGGCGTTGAACTGAACGAAGGCGCCGAGCGTCATGCGCCCGGCGATCACCTCGCGTCCGCCGAGGAAGAGGAGGACCAGCACCGCCGCCCCCATGATCAGACTCATCGCCGCGTGCATCGGCCCCTCGACCAGGGCCCGGCCGAGGTTCTTCCGCACGTACTCCCGGTTGAGCGCGAGGAAGCGCTCGCGCTCGCGGTCCTCGAGGCCGAACCCCTTGATCACCCGGATCCCCGCGAGGTCCTCCTCCACCCGGGCGGTGATCCGGTCGTAGGTGGCCTGGGCCTCGGCCCAGCGCTTTTCCTCGAGCGCCACGAAGAGCCGGGCGGCGAGGAAGGCGGGCAGGGCGAAGAGGCTCACCCAGAGCGCGAGCCGCGCGTTCACCCAGAACATGGCGGCGAAGGCGGCGAGGATGAAAAGCCCCACCCGGAAGCCCATGTTCACCCCCGGGCCGAGCATGTCCCGCACCGCCTGGAGATCGGTGTTCAGCCGGTTCATCAGGTCCCCCACCGAGCGGCGGTGGAAGAAGGCGGGATCCAGGGTGAGGAGGTGGGCAAAAAGCGCCCTTCGGAGGTCGGCCTCGACCTGGCGGCTGGCGACGATGGCGACCCGGCGCTGGGCCCAGGAGAAGAACGAGGCCCCCGCGCTCACCAGGAGCAGCCCGAGGAGGTAGACGCGGTACGGCGCCCCCTCCCGGATCGCGTCCACCGCGAGCCGCAGGAAAAAGGGGGCGGCCACCGAGCCGGCCATGGCCAAAAGGCCGAAGACGAGCCCGAAGACGTACTTCCAGGCGTAGGGGCGGACGTAGGTTATGACCGACCGGTCAGTTCTCACCAAGGGCCATTCTAGCCCGGCGGGCCACCGCCTCCGGGTCTTCCTCCAGGGTCACGAGGAGGGCCGGTTTGGGCAGGCGCTCGGCGATCCAGCGGGCGGCCCGGGCGCTGCCCTCGCAGGCGCCCTCGTAGAGGAGGACCACCGCCCGCACGTCGTGCCGGCGGGCGAGGGCGTGGGCCGCCCCCGCCCACTCGAGGTCGGTGGGGAGCTTGAGCCTGAGCCCAAGCCGCGCCCCCTCCGCCCGGAGCTCGGCCGGGGCCCGGTCCGCGAGGGTGAGACCGAAGGGCATGAGCGCCTCGCGCAACCCGGGGTAGAGCCTTTCCTCCTCAAGCACGTAGGGCGGCGCCGCAAGCCCGAGAGCACCCTCGGGGGCCGCCCAGCCGGGGCGGAAGGGCCCGGGCGGCGCCACCTTGGCCCGGGTGCGCTCAAGCGCGAGCCGCACCTTCTGGGGGTTTTCCTGAATCCCCGCCCCGAGCTCGGCGGCCCGGGCGAGGGTCCCCTCCCCGAGCTCGCCGGGCACGACGAAAAGGGGCGGAAGCCCGGGCACGAAAAGCGGGGCCACCGCGGCCAGGTCCCGCACCCAGGGGCAGGCGCCGCTCCCCCGCTCGGCCTCGACCCCAAGCTGGATGTCGGGGAGGAGGATCCGGTCCACCCCCCGGGCCTTGAGCTCGGCGATCCGGCCGAGCGCGGCCCTCGCGGCCTCGCCCACCCCCTCGGCGGGAAACGCGCGCGCCTCCTCGAAAGGCACCTCGGGGACCACGAGCTCGGCGCCGAGCTCGGCGAGGAAGGGGCGCCAGAAGGGCTGGTAGCGCCGCGGGAGCCAGGTGTCGAGGAGGCCGATCCTCACAGCTCCTCCCAGCGCACCCGGTAGGCTTCCTCGGTCTCGGGGTCATAGTCGAGCAAGAGCCCCCGCACCCCGGGCAGGCCCTCGGCGAGGGCGGCGGGCTCGGGGAAGTAGCCGATCTCGGCGTCGAAGCGCTCGGCCAGCGCCCGCGCCCGTGCCTCGTCGCTGAAGGCGTAGAGGTAGGGCCCGTCCTCGAGCTCGAGGGTGGCGTAGTGGGGCCCCTCGGCCCCTTCCTGGAAGAGGTAGAAGACCCCGTCCCGTCGGATGCGCACAAGCAGGTCCACGTTCCCTATCGTAGCCGGGTGAGAAGCCCCTGGAGCACCCGAAGCCCCTGGGCGAGGGAATCCGGCTCCACCCACTCCTCCTCGGTGTGGGCCCCGCCCCCCCGGTAGGCGCCCACCGCGATCGCCGGCACCCCGTAGAGGACGGCGGCGGCGGCGTCGGTGGAGGCGGCCCGCTCCTCCGGCCGCATCCCCGCCTCCCCGATCGCCTCCCGGGCGGCCTCGAGCAGCTCGGGGCTCGCGGTCCGGCCGGCGGGCCGGCTTCCGAGCACGCGGATCTCGGCCTCAACCCCGGCACCGCGGGCCGCCTCGGCCACCTCCCGCCGGGCCCGCTCGGCGAGGTCGGCGAGCACCTCGGGCTGGGTGGCCCGAAGGTCGAGCCAGAGCCCGGCCTCGGCGGCGATGGCGTTGATCGCGCCGCCGCCCCAGACCCGGCCGACGTTCAGGCTCGCGTCCGGGGGGAGCCGGAGGGCATAGAGCGCGGCGACCGCCCGCCCCAGGGCGTGGATCGCGCTGGGCCGCCCGCGGTCGCCCCAGGCGTGGCCCCCGGGGCCCTTGAAGACGGCCTCGAGCCGCTCCGAGCCCACCGCCCAGGGCACCACCGTCCCCAGGTAGCCGTCGACCGCCACGAAGTACCGGGGCCGCACCGCCTCGAGGAAGGCCCGGGCGCCCCGGAGGTTCCCAAGCCCCTCCTCGCCCACGGTGAAGACGTACCCGGCTCCGGCGCCGGGCTCGGCCAGCGCAAGCAGCACCGCCACCCCGCTCGAGTTGTCCCCGACCGCCGGCGCGTACCAGCGCCCCTCCCGCTCCTCGATGGGCCGGGGCTCGAGCACGGTGTCGTAGTGGGCGGCGAACCAGACCGGCCCTTCACCGGCGAGCACGTTCCCCACCGCGTCCACCCGGGGGGCGAACCCCTTGAGCCTGAGCGCGTCGCAGACGAAGGCGCGCCGCGCCTCCTCGCCCGCGACCGGGGCGAACTGCGCCAGGATGGCCTTGGGATCCACTCAGTCCTCGAAGTCGGCGAGCCCCTCGCGGATCGCGAAGAGCGCCGCCTGGGTGCGGTTATTCAGGTGGAGCTTGGCGAAGATCTCGGAAAGCCGGTTGCGCACGGTCTTCTCGCTGATCCCGAGCTCGTCGGCGATCTCCTGGTTGGTCGCCCCCTGGGCGAGCAGCCTCAGGATCTGGACCTCGCGGTCGGTGAGGTCGGCCCGGCGGGACTTCGGGATCTCGGCCTCCTTGGCCCGGAAGTCCTGGATGATCTGCTCCGCGAGCTCGGCGTCGAGGAGCACCTCCCCGGCCGCCACCCGCCGCACCGCGTCGATCAGCTCGTCGGCGCTCGCGTCCTTCAAGAGGTAGCCCCGGGCCCCAGCCTTCACCGCCTCGAAGACGTAGGCGTCCTGCCGGTACATGGTGAGCATGACCACCTTGGCGTCGGGCTTTTCCTTGAGGATCTCCTTGGTGGCCCCCACCCCGTCGAGCCCGGGCATCTGGATGTCCATCAGGATCACGTCGGGGTTGGTCTCCAAGGCCGCCCGGAGCGCCTCGCGGCCGTCCTTGGCCTCGCCGATCACCCGGAGGTCGCCCTCGGCCTCGAGCAGGCTCTTCAGCCCCTGGCGGAAGAGGGCGTGGTCGTCGGCCAGCAAAATACGGATCATCGCCTCCATTCTAGGACATTTGACCCCTGGCGTGCTAAAATCGGACCCGGCCCCAGGGCCGTCCCCGAGGTCAAAGATGACGCACCCCAAGAACGCCCTGAACGCCTACTGCCAAAAACTCGGCCTGAAAAAGCCCCGCTACGACACCAAGGGCACCGGCGACGAGAAGGACCCGCTCTACATCAGCGACGTGGTGATCGGCGACGAGGTGGTGGCCACCGGCCAGGGGCCGACCCGACGCGAGGCCGAACGGGTGGCGGCGGAGCTCGCCCTCGAGGCCTTGAAGGCCCGCTACGGCGAGGTGGAGGGGCGGAGCAAGAAGCGCTCAGGCGGCAACCGGCGCACCAAGGGCGAAAACCCCGCGGAACCCGCCCCCGCCGCCCTGCTCATCCCGGAACTCCTGGTCGAAGCCCTCCGGGTCGCCCATCAGCGGGTCCCCCAGGGACTAAAGGGGCCGGAGGCGGCGGAGCAGGTGGTGCGGCTCGCGGGCGAGATCTACCGCGGCCTGATCGAGGAAGCCGGGCTGGTGACCTAGCATGCGGGTACACATCGTCACCTACGGCTGCCAGATGAACGAGTACGACACCCATCTGGTGGCCTCGGAGCTGGTGAGCCTCGGCGCCCAGATGGTGAATACGATCGAGGACGCCGATTTCGTCCTGGTCAACACCTGCGCCGTCCGGGGCAAGCCGGTGGAGAAGGTGAAGAGCCTTCTCGGGAAGCTCAAAAAGGAAAAGGAACGCCGGGGCCTCAGGATCGGGATGATGGGCTGCCTGGCGCAGCTCGAGGAGGGCCAGGAGATCGCCAAGCGCTTCGACGTGGACGTGCTCTTGGGCCCCGGGGCGCTGACCCAGATCGAAAAGGCCCTCGCCGCCGACTCGAAGTTCTGGGACCTCGCCTTCCACGAGGAGCTAAACCGGGTGGTCGCGCCGCCGCCTGCGGGGGCGCTCTCCGCCTACGTCCCCATCATCCGCGGCTGCAACCACCGCTGCACCTACTGCGTGGTGCCCCGGACCCGGGGCGGGGTCGAGGTCAGCCGCCCGCCCGAGCTCATCCTCGAGGAGATCGAGCGCCTCAAGGCCGCCGGGGTGGTCGAGGTCACCCTGCTCGGCCAGAACGTCAACTCCTACGGCAACGATCGCCCCGAGTACCCGAGCTTCGCCGAGCTCCTCCGGATGGTGGGCGAACTCGGGATCCCCCGGGTGCGCTTCCTCACCAGCCACCCGGTGAACTTCACCGAGGACATCGTCCGCGCCATCGCCGAGACCCCGGCGATTACCCGCTACATCCACCTGCCGGTGCAGTCGGGCTCGGACCGGATCCTAAGGCGCATGGCCCGGGAGTACCGGCGGGCCGACTACCTGAGGCGGATCGAGACGATCCGCGACTACCTCCCCGACGCGGTGCTCTCCACCGACATCATCGTCGGCTTTCCCGGCGAGACCGAGGAGGACTTCGAGGCCACCCTCTCGCTCTACGACGAGGTCGGCTTCGACCACGCCTACATGTTCATCTACTCCGCCCGGCCGGGGACGCCGGCGGCGGAGCACTTCGAGGACCTTCCCCGCGAAGTCAAGGTCGAGCGCTTAAAGCGCCTCATCGAAAAGCAAAAGGCGTGGAGCCTTGAGAAAAACCGCGCCTGGGTGGGCAAGGAGGTCGAGGTCCTGATCCGCGGCGATGCCAAGGAGACCGGCTTCGCCGAGGGGCACGACCGGGGGAACCACCCCGTCCTGGTCCCCGGCGACCAGGCGCCGCGCCCGGGGCTTTACCGGGTGCGGATCACCGAGGCGAGCCCCCACCTGCTCTTCGGCGAGGTCACCGAGGTCCTCCACGCCCCCGCCCCTCGGGAGGCGGTGGCCTAGGGTGACCCGCCTCGTCTTCCTGCCCCTGGCGCTCGCGGGCTTCGGCCTTTTCTTCGCGCCCCTTTGGTTCCAGTTCCAGAGCCTGCCCCTGGCCCTCTTGGGCGGGATCCTTGGGGCCTGGCTCTTTTACGCCTGGGCCCGGCGGCTCCTCGCCCGGGGGCCCGCGCCCTGGGCGCTCGAGCGCCTGGCCCTCCGCCTGCTCTACCGCCGGGGCTCGACCGACCCCGCCGAGCTCGCGAGGCTCGGCGGGATCCCCGAACCCCAGGCCCGGGAGGTCCTCGATGGGCTCGTCCGTCGCGGCCTTGCCCAAAAGGAGCGAGGCCGCTACCGGCGCTAGCGCCGACTTCCTGGTGGTGGGCGCGGGGATCGCCGGGGCGGTGGCCGCCCGCGCTCTCGCCGAGGCCGGGCGAAGGGTCCTGGTGATCGCCGCCGGCACCGGGGCGAGCCACGCCCCCACGGCGGTGGTGAACCCGGTGCGGGCGAAGCGGGGGAAACCCGTGCCCGAGGCGGCGCGCGCGCTCGAGACCGCGGCCCGGTTCTACGGCCGTTTCACCCGGCTCCGTTTCGGCCTCTACCACCGGGTACCGGATGCGGCCCGGCCCCGCTTCGAACGGGGACTTCTGGATTCGGGACTTCCCTGCCGCTGGGAGGACGATCGGCTCATCCTACCCGGGGCCTTCTGGCTCCGCCCGCGCCCCCTGATCGCCGCCCTCCTCGCGGGAATCCCCCGGATCCGGGACCGGGTCCTCTTCCCCGAGCCGGGGGGCCTTTGGCTCGCCTCGGGCCGCTACCTGAAGGGCACGGTGATCTGGGCCGCCGGCGCCGAGGGGGCGAGCCTCGTCGAGGCCGCCCCCGCGCTTTCCGCCGGCAGCCTGCTGCTCGTCGCCGAGCCCGGGGACGGGGCGATCCGGGAG
>WFXV01000136.1 GCA_015490435.1 Thermaceae bacterium | reverse complement strand
GGAGCAGGTCGTAGATCACCGCCGCCGCCACGATGGGGATGGGTCGGACCCGGGTGGGGTGGCCGATCCCCTCTTCCGCGAGCCGGCGGGCCACCCCTCCCGCGGCCTCGAGCCCGAGCGCCGAGCCGCCGGTGAAGACGAGGGCGTGCACGCGATCCACCGGCTTTTCGGGGGCGAGCAGAGCGGCCTCCCGGGTGCCCGGGGCGGGGCCCAAAAAGCTCGCCGAGGCGATGCAACCCCCTTTGGGGCAGCGGATCACGGTGAGGCCGGTGGCGGCCTCGAGGTCGGTCCAGACGCCGAAGGCGAACTCCTCGAGCACGCCCCCAGTCTAGGCCCCGGACTGGTAGACCGGCACCCGAAACCGTGCGCCGGCGGCGAGCAGGTCCACCGAGAGCCCAAGGAGGCTCGCCCCCTCCACCCGGGCGCCGGTGGCGACGAGCCTCGCCACGCGCCCGGCGAGGACCCGGCCCTCGCCCCGGGCGTCGATCCAGACCGCCGCTCCCCGGGGGAGCCCGAGCCCCACCAGGTCGGGCTGGGCGGCGGTGGCCTCGGCCAGGGCCTCGAAGGCCCCGGGCCGCTCGAAGCCGGGGAGCGCCACCGCCCCCGAGAGCAGGGCGAGGCCGTAGGCGAAGGCGTGCCCCTCCCCGCGAGCGAGGGCGGCGGTGGCGCCGAAAAGGCCGCTCGCGGCGCCGAACGCGCCCACCGTGCCGCCGGCGGCCACCACCGCCGCGAGCGCCTGGGCGAGGGGCGTGCCCTTGAGGTCGGCGAGCAGCCGCTCGAGCTCGGCCGTGGCCAGCCAGACCAGGGGGGCCTGGGCGAGTTTTTGGGCCAGGGTCCGGTCGAGCGCGGCGCTCCGGCCGCGGAGCACCACCACCCCGGTGGCCCGGGCCCCGAGCCCGCGGGCGTAGACCTCCCGCCAGGCGGCGGCGGCCTCGGCCAGGGCGGGGTCCACCAGGAAGACGACCCGGCCCCCGGCGGCGAAGAGCCGCTCGTGCTCGAGCCCCTTGAACTCCCCGGTGAGGGGGTCGCCGCCTCCGGTGAGGAGGTAGCCGCCGCGTTCCCGCATCGCCTAAAAGTATTTTACCCCGCAAGGAAGCGCATCTTTATACAAAGCCCCAGATCGTCGCCCGTTTCGCGCCCATGCCGATAAGAACGGGAAAAACGGCGATTATGAAAGAACTCTCATACAAAACCCGCGGGGGTATGGTAAGCTTTTATTCGTGGCCCTCGCGACCCGGAGCCAAGGGAAAAGACGCGCCATCCTCGAGGCCACCATCCGGGTGCTGAGGGAGCAGGGGCTTGGCGGGCTCAAGATCGAGGATGTGGCCCGGGCCGCCGAGATCGGGAAGGGCACCGTCTACCTCTACTTCCGCGACAAGCAGGAGCTCTTGAAGGCGCTGGTCGAGCACCGGGCGGCGGAGTTCTACGCCGACGCCGAGGCCATCCTCACCGAGGACCGGCCGTTTTTCGAGCGGCTTAGGGAGCTCCTCGCCCGCCGGCTCGCCTTCGTCGACGAGTGGCGGGGGCTTTGGGGGGCGGTGGCCGCCGAGGTCGCCCAGGGCGAGGCCAAGAAGGCCTGGCTCACCGGGCTGCACGAGCGCTACCACCGCATCCTCACCGACTTCGTCGCCGACGGGATCGCCCGCGGCGAGCTCCGCCAGGGCCTGGATCCCGCGCTGGTGGCGGCGACGATCTCGGCGCTGGGTTGCGCGCCCCAGCTTCCCGTGGATCGCGAGGCCTACCTCGACCAGTTGGTGGAGATTTTCCGGAAGGGAGTGGGTGCAAAGCCGTGAGGGAGTACCGTCCAGGGGATAAGGTCGTGCTCCCGCCCTACGGGGTGGGGGTGGTCGCCGGGATTGCCCGCCGCAAGGTCGGCGGGGTCGGCCGGGCGTACTACCAGGTCGAGTTTCCGGGGACCCGTTCCAAGGCCTTCGTGCCGGTGGATTCCACCGCCGACGTGGGCCTGCGCCCGGCGCTCTCGCGGGAGGAGGTGCCGGAGATCCTCGAGCGCCTCAAGAACGGGCGCCTCGCCCTGCCCAAGCAGTGGGCGGCCCGCCACCGCCGGGTGACCGAGATCCTGGCCGAGGGCGACCCCTACCGGATCGCGGTGCTGGCGGGGCAGCTACGGGCCTGGGAGCTCGAGCGCGGCCTCCCCGACCTCGACCGCCAGGCCCTCCGCCGGGCGATGAACCTCCTCGCCGAGGAGGTGGCCCAGGCCCTCGAGATCACCCTCGAGGCCGCCCGGGAGATGTTCGAGGAGATCTGGCTCGAGGAGCTGAACTAGCAAAAAGGGCGCCTGCGGGCGGGGCCTCTGGCCCCGCCCCTTTTAGCTTTGGCGCCGGATCGCCTCGACGATCTCGGGGTTTGCCAGCGTGGTGACGTCCCCCGGGTCGCGCCCGCTCGCGATCGCCACCAGGATCCGCCGCATGATCTTGCCCGAGCGGGTCTTGGGCAGGTCGGGGACGATGTAGACCGCCTTGGGGCGGGCGATCTTACCGATGTTTTCCTCGATGGCGGCGACGATCCTGGCGCGGATCGCCTCCTCCTCGGCCTCGGCGGTGGGGTGGAGGGCGGCGAAGACCACCGGCATCTGCCCCTTGAGCTCGTCCGGCGCCCCCACCACCGCCGCCTCGGCGACCTCGGGGACCTTGAGCACCGCCGACTCGAGCTCCTTGGTCCCGAGCCGGTGGCCGGCGACGTTGATCACGTCGTCCACCCGGCCGAGGATGCGGTAGTACCCGTCCGCCGCCTGGGTGGCGGCGTCCCCGGTGAAGTAGGGCCAGTCGCGCCAGTCGGTGCTTTTCGGGTCCTTGTTGTAGCGGAGGTAGTAGGTCTGGACGAAGCGGTCGGGGTCGCCCCAGATCCCCATGGACTGGCCCGGCCAGGGGTTTCGGATACAGAGGTTTCCCGCCTTGCCCGCCCCCGGCGGGATCTCGCGACCGGTCTCGTCGTAGATCACCGGGTAGATCCCGGGCAGGGCGGGCCCCGCGCTCCCCGGCTTCATCGGGTCGGTGGCGGGCAGGGTGGTGAGCAGGAATCCACCGGTCTCGGTCTGCCACCAGGTGTCCACCACCGCCGCCGCTTCCTTGCCCACCCGGTGGTAGTACCAGCGCCAGACGTCGGGCTCGATCGGCTCGCCCACGGTGCCGATCAGCTTGAAGCGGGTGCGGTAATGCTTCGGGCCCTCGGGGTTCGCCTTCCTAAGGAGCCGGATCGCGGTGGGGGAGGTGTAGAGCACGCTCACCCCGAGCCGCTCGGCCACCCGCCAGACCCGGTCGGGGTCGGGGTGGGTGATCGCCCCCTCGTAGATCACCCCCGAGACTCCCAGGACGAGCGGCCCGTAGACGATGTAGGAGTGCCCGGTGATCCAGCCGATGTCGGCGAGGCCCCAGTAGACGTCCTCGGGCTGGAGGTCGAGGACGTTTTTCGCGGTCCAGGCCACCCAGGCGAGGTAGCCGCCGGTGGAGTGGACGTGCCCCTTGGGCTTCCCGGTGGTCCCCGAGGTGTACATGATGAAGAGCGGGTCGGTGGCCTCCATCACCTCGGGCGCGACCTCGGCCCCGCGAACCTCCTCAAGGAGCGCGTCGGCGAAGACGTCCCGGCCCTCCACCATCGGCGCCTCGGAGCGGTAGGCGCCGGGGTAGCGGCGAAAGACCAGGACTCGCTCCACCTCCTGCCCCATCTCCCGGGCGAGGGCCACCGCCTCGTCGGCCTTTTGCTTGTGGTCGAGGAGCTTGCCGCCCCGCCAGTAGGCGTCCATGGTGACGAGCAGCCGGCTCCCCGAGTCGGCGATGCGGTCGGCGGTGGCCCGGCCGGAGAACCCGGCGAAGACCACCGAGTGGATCGCCCCGATCCGGGCGGCGGCGAGCATCACCACTGGGAGCTCGGGGACCATCGGCAGGTGGATGGTGATCCGGTCGCCCTTTTTCACCCCGAGCCGCTTGAGCACTGCCGCCATCTCGTTGACCCGGACGAAGAGCTCCCGGTAGGTGAGGGGGAGGATCCCCTCCTCCTCGGGCTCGGGGACGAAGTAGAAGGCCACCTTGTTGGCGAGGGCGGGGAGGTGCCGGTCGAGGGCGTTCTTGCTCGCGTTCAGCCTCCCGCCCACGAACCAGCGCCAAAAGGGCGGGTTCGAGGTGTCGAGGATCTGGTCCCAGTAGCGGTCCCAGGTGAGGAGCTCGGCGTGCTCCCGGAAGAACTCGGGGAAGCGATCCTCCGAGAACCGCTCCCGGATCCGGGTGTCCACCAGGTTCGCCTGGTGGACGAACTCCAGGGTGGGGTAGTAGTAGTCCTCTTCCCGCCAGTGGACCGCCACCTCGGTTTCGCGGGGGGTGTCGTTTTTCCCTTCGGGCATGGATCTCCCTCCTTCTCCGGTTGTTTGAAAGATTATAAAAGCCGCCCCCTTGGGGGCGGCCTCGGTTTGCCCGCCCTGCCTAGCCGAGGAGCTCGCCGATGCGGCGAAGCGCCTCTTTGAGGTTTTCCTCGCTGGTGGCGTAGCTCATGCGGACGTGGCCGGGGGCCTTGAAGTCGGTGCCGGGGACGACCGCGACCCGGGCGCGCTCGAGGAGGATCTCGCCGGCCTTGAGCTCGTCCTCGTGGATCGGGGTGACGTCGGGCATGACGTAGAAGGCCCCCTTGGGCTCCGGGGTCTTGAGGCCAAGCGCCCGTAGCCCCTCGACGACGAGCCGGCGCCGGCGGTCGAAGGCCTCGCGGGCCATCCGGATGAACTCCAGGCTTTTCTCGCTTTCCAGCGCCTCGATCACCGCCCACTGCACGAAGCTCGTGGGGTGGGTCACCGACTGGCCCTGGATCTTGGTCATCGCCTGGATCACGTCCTTGGGGCCGGCGGCGTAGCCGAGCCGCCAGCCGGTCATGGCGTAGGTCTTGGCCACGCCGTTCACCGTGATCGTGTGCTCGGGGGCGACGCGGCCGGGGGAGAAGTGCGTCCCCTCGTAGATCAGGTGCTCGTAGATCTCGTCGGAGACGAGGTAGAAGTCGTGCTTTTGGGCGAGCTCGGCGAGCGCCCTTAGGACCTCCTCGGGGTAGACCGCGCCGGTGGGGTTATTCGGGCTGTTCACCACCAGCGCCTTGGTGCGCGGGGTGACGGCGGCGGCGACCGCTTCGGGGTCGGGGACGAAGCCCGCTTCCGCCTCGGTCTTGACCACCACCGGCACGCCCCCGGCGAGCTCCACCTGGGCGGCGTAGGAGACCCAGTAGGGGGCGATTAGGATTACTTCGTCGCCGGGGTCCAGGATGGCCTGGAAGAGGTTATAGAGCACCCCCTTGCCGCCCACCCCCACGGTGATTTGGTCGGGGGTGTAGGAAAGGCCGTTCTCCCGCGCGAACTTCCGGGCGAGCGCCTCCCTCAGCTCGGGGATGCCGGCCGGGGGGGTGTACTTGGTCTTACCTTCCTTTAGCGCCCGCCAGGCGGCCTCCTTGATGTGCTCCGGGGTGTCGAAGTCGGGCTCGCCGGCGGTGAGGGCGATCACGTCGACGCCCTGGCGGCGGAGCTCGAGCGCCTTGGCGTTCATCGCCACCGTGGAGGAGGGCTTCAGGGCCTGTACGCGCTTGGAGAGTCCCCGCATAGGGCTAGTATAAGTTTTCACGAGCCCGCGGCAAGGCCCGGGGGATAATGGCGGGGTGCCCTGGGACCTCGCCTTCCCCCCGAGCCGGCGGGCGGTGTTTTTGGCCCGGGAGAATCGCTTCGCGGTGCGGGCCGAGGGGGAAGGGGGGCCGATCCGGCTCCACCTGCCGAACTCCGGCCGGCTTCGCTTCCTAAGCCCGGGGACCCCCCTCCGCTACCTGCCCAAGGAAAGTCCCCGCACCGCCGGGCGGGTCCTCCTCGCCCAGGACGGGCCCGACTGGGTCCTCCTCGACTCGAGCTTCGCCGAACGCGCCCTTCCCGTGCTCGTAGGTCGCCTCGGCTACCGCTTCCTGAGGGCCCAGCCCCAGGTGGGGGAGAGCCGCTTCGACGCCCAGGTCGAGGCCGGGGGTCGGGCGGTGCCCCTTGAGATGAAGTCCGCCACCCACGTCGAGGGGGAGGTGGCCTGCTTTCCCGACGCCCCGAGCGTGCGGGCGGTGCGCCACCTCGAGGGCCTCGCGCGGGCTGGCGGGGTGTTGCTCTTTGCCGTGCTCCACCCCCGGGGCCGGGCGTTTCGCCCCTGCCCCTTCGACCCCCGATTCGCCCGGGCGCTCTCCGAGGCGGCAGGCGCCGGGGTGCGGGTGCACGCGGTGCGGGCCGAGATCGGCCCCGGGGGGCTCCGGTGGGCCGAGACCCTCCCCGTATACTTTTCCCCGTGAGGCCCGAGGGCACCCGCACCTACCTCGGGGACGAGGCGCGCGCGCGGGAGGCGTGCGTCCGGCGGCTTTCCGACCTCTTCGCCGCCTGGGGCTACGAGCCGGTGGAGCTCTCCGCCCTCGAGCCCTTCGACCCCGCCCACCCCCACGCCGACCGCGCCTTCAAGCTGGTGGACAAGACCGGAGACGTGCTCATGCTCCGGAGCGAGTTCACCACCGCCCTGATCCGCGCCCTGCTCCCCGAGGGGCTGCCCGCGGGGCCCGCCCGCTTTCGCTACGCCGGGCCGCTTTGGCTCCGGGAGGCGCCGAGTGAGCTCGGGCGGCTCCGGGAGTTCGTGCAGGTGGGGGTGGAGCTCGTGGGGGTCTCCTCGCCGGCGGCCGACGCCGAGCTGCTCGAGCTCGCCTGGACCGCCCTCGACGCCGCCGGCGTCCGGGACGCGGTGCTCGAGCTCGGCCTCCCCTCCTTCGTCCGGGACACCCTGGAGGCCGCCCGCCTGCCCCAGGACGCCACCGAGCGGCTCCGGCACGCGGTGGACAAGAAGGCGGTCCCCGAGCTCGCCGAGCTCCTCGACGCTTACGGGGTCGGGGGCCGGGTGCGGGAGGCGGTGCTCGCCCTCCCGGACCTCTTCGGCGGCCGGGAGATCCTCGCCGAGGCCCGCCGGTACGCCCTCTCGGAGCGGGCCAAGCTCGACCTCGAGTGGCTCGAGGCGGTGCTCGCCCAGCTCCCCTCCGGGGTCCGGCTGGTCTTCGATCTGGGCATGGCCCGGCGCTACGACTACTACTCCGGCCTGACCTTCCGCGCCTTCGCCCCCACGCTCGGCTTTCCCCTCCTCGGGGGCGGCCGCTACGACGGGGCGATGGTGCCGTTTGCCGCGGGGTTTGCGCTGGGGCTCGAGCGCCTTCTTGAGGCCGCCGGCAAGTCCTTCCGCCGGCAGGAGGACCGCTACCTCGCCGCCAGCCCCGAGCTCGCCCGCCGCCTCCGCGCCGAGGGCAAGGTCGCCCTCCTTGCCCACGCTCAAGACGAAGCGGGGATGCGCGCCGAGGCCCGGGCGGTGGGGGCGCGCTACCTCGCGCTTCCCGAGGGAATCGAGGAGGTGAAGCCGTGAAGGGCTACGGCCTCACCGTGGCCCTGCCCAAGGGGCGCCTCTTCGCCGAGGCCTTCGCCACCCTGCGCGAGGCCGGCCTCGATCTTCCCGCCCCCGACGACGATCGGGCGATGTTCTTCGAAAAGGGCGACCTCGCCCTTTTGCTCCTTAGGAATGCCGACGTCCCCACCTACGTGGACCTCGGGATCGCCGACCTTGGCGTGGTGGGCAAGGACAACCTGGTCGAGGCCGGGCGGGAGCTCTACGAGCCGGTGGACCTGGGCTTTGGCGCCTGCCGCGTGAGCCTCATCCGTAGGCCCGGGGACCAGGGCCCGATCCGGCGGCTTGCGAGCAAGTACCCCCGGATCGCCGAGCTTTGGCTCAAGAAGAAGGGCCTTTCCGCCGACGTGATCAAGCTCCACGGCAACGTCGAGCTGGCCGCCTTAGTGGGGCTCGCCGACGCGGTGGTGGACGTGGTCGAGACCGGCACCACCCTGAGGAAAGCGGGGCTTGAAGAGCGCGAGGTGATCCTCAAAAGCAGCGCCCGGCTCGTAGTCAACAAGACCGCGCTCAAGCTCAAGTCCGACCGCCTCAGGCCGCTCATCGCCCGGCTTAGGGCGCGGGCCCTCCGGTAGAATCGCCCCGATGCCGACCCCCGCGCGCATCGCCCGCGTCCGCGAGGTGCTCGCCCGCCGCCAGCCTGACCTCACCGTCTTGCTCGAGAACGTCTCCAAGCCCCACAACTTCTCAGCGATCCTCCGGAGCGCGGACGCGGTGGGGGTGTTCAAGGCCCACGCGGTGCACCCCACCGGGGGCGTGCCCACCCACCACCACACCGCCGCCGGCACCGAGCGCTGGGTCTACCTCCGGGTCCACCCCGACGTCGAGACCGCGATCCAGCACCTCAAGGACCGGGGTTTTTCCGTCTACGCCACCCGGCTCTCGCCGGAGGCGGTGGACTTCCGCGCGGTGGACTACACCCGTCCGGCGGCGATCCTCTTGGGCAGCGAGAAGTGGGGGGTGAGCGAGGAGGCGGCGCGGCTCGCCGACCAAAGTATCGTCATCCCCATGCTGGGCATGGCCCAGAGCCTGAACGTGAGCGTCGCCGCCGCGGTGATCCTCTTCGAGGCCCAGCGCCAGCGGCTTGATGCCGGGATGTACGACCGGGTGCGGCTCGACCCCGAGACCTACCGGCGGGCGCTTTTCGAATGGCTCTACCCCGAGCTCGCCCGGGAGCTTAGGGCCCGAGGCGAGCCCTACCCCGAGCTCGACGAGGAGGGAAGGCCGGTATGGACCTCTACCTGAGCGCCACCGCCTTCGAGGGCGAATACTTCCTGCGCCAGGACGCCGAGGCCTTTCGCTTCCACGGCCGCCGGGGGCTTAAGGGCGAGGGCTGGGTCTGGCTCGAGCTCGGGGTCGGCAAGGTTAACGCCGCCATGACCCTCGCTGCCTTCCTCGAGGCCGAGCCCGGAATCCAGCGCGTGCTCGTGATCGGGCTCGCCGGCGCCTACCCCGGAACCGGCCTCAGGGAAGGCGACCTGGTGCTCGCCTCGGAGGAGGTCCAGGCCGACCTCGGCACCCGCCGGGGAATGGAGCCGCTCGGCTTTCCCGCCCTGGAAAAGGGTGGGCGCCGCTACTACAACCGCTTCCCCGCCGATCCCGATTACACCGGCTGGCTCGCGCGGCGCCTCGGGCTCCGCCCCCTTCCCCTGCTCACCGCCGACCGGGTCTCGGAGTCGGTCGCCGAGGCCCACGCCCGGGCCCGGGACTGGCGGGCGGCTGCGGAGAACATGGAGGGGGCGGCGGTGGCCCAGGTGGCGCTTTGGCGCGGGCTTGCTTGGGCCGAGCTGCGGGCGATCTCGAACCCCGCGGGCGTGCGCGAGAAGGCCAAGTGGCGCACCGACGAGGCCCTCGCAGCCCTCGCCCAGGCGCTCTTTCGCCTGCTCTACGTCTGAACCCCGGGCTGTAGCACCATGGAAAGCGTAGGGAAAAGGGGGTGAGCGGAATGAAAGCTCCGCGCTGGTTGAAGCTGGGCCTTGTGGCCCTAGGGCTGGCCTTCCTCGGCGCCCAGGCCCAGGGGGTCACGGTGACGATCTCCTGCGGCTCGGTGGGCAAGGGCTACAACTTCTGCAAGGAGGGCGCCGAGGCCTGGGCCAAGCGGACCGGCAACAGGGTACGGGTCCTGGCCTCCCCCAAGTCCACCCCCGACCGTCTCGCGCTCTACCAGCAGCAGCTCGCCGCCGGCAGCGACGAGGTCGACGTCTACATGATCGACGTGATCTGGCCGGGCATCCTCGGCGAGTTCTTCGTGGACTTAAACGACTACATCGACCCCAAGGTTAAAAGCGAGTTCTTCCCCGCGCTGATCAAGGCCAACACCGTGGACGGCCGACTCGTCGGCGTGCCCTGGTTCACCGACGCCGGCATCCTCTACTACCGCAAGGACCTGCTCGAAAAATACGGCTTCTCGGCCCCGCCCAAGACCTGGGACGAGCTCAAGATGATGGCCGAGAAGATTCAGGCCGGCGAGCGCAAGACCAACCCCAAGTTTTGGGGCTTCGTCTGGCAGGGCGCGGCCTACGAAGGCCTCACCTGCGACGCCCTGGAGTGGATCTACTCCTACGGCGGGGGGGACGATCGTCGACGAAGCCGGCAACATCACGGTGAATAACCCAAGGGCGGCGGCCGCCCTCAAGATGGCCCGGTCCTGGGTGAACACCATCAGCCCGCCGGGGGTGCTCGCCTACATGGAGGAGGAGGCCCGCGGCGTCTGGCAGGCGGGCAACGCCGCCTTCATGCGCAACTGGCCCTACGCCTACGCCCTCGGCAATAGCCCCGAGAACCCGATCCGGGGCAAGTTCGACGTCACCGTGCTGCCCAGGGCGGCGACTCCCGAGGGGCGGCACGCGGCCACGCTCGGGGGCTGGCAGCTCGCGGTGAACCGCTTCTCGAAACACAAGAAGGAGGCGGTGGACCTCATCCTCTACCTCACCAGCTACAACGAGCAAAAACGCCGGGTGTAGTGCTTCACGAAAACGATACCACTTTGACCCTCTTGGACTCCACAACTTCCAGCGGCGTCCGGTAGCCCAACGCCTGGTGCAAACGCCGGGTGTTGTAGAAGTGCCGGTACTCGTCCAACGCTCGCTGCAGTTCCAAGGGGTCTC
>WFXV01000135.1 GCA_015490435.1 Thermaceae bacterium | reverse complement strand
GAGACCCCTTGGAACTGCAGCGAGCGTTGGACGAGTACCGGCACTTCTACAACACCCGGCGTTTGCACCAGGCGTTGGGCTACCGGACGCCGCTGGAAGTTGTGGAGTCCAAGAGGGTCAAAGTGGTATCGTTTTCGTGAAGCACTACAGGTTCTGGCTCTCCCGCCCAGTGGTCTGGGACGGCGCACGTCTCACCAGTGGAGCCGCCTTCTTAAGGGCGCGGGCGACCGAACCGGGGCTCTACCTGGTGGTGGGCGAGGTGGGATCTGGAAGAAGCGCGCTCCTGCGCTTCTTCGCGCGTGGGTTCGCCGTGCGCCAGCTAAAGCACCGCCACTGCCCGGCGCCCCGTTGGGCGACCAGACCAGAAACCTGGCCCGAGAGCCTTCGCACGCGCTGGGTGGTTCTTTCCGAGAGCGGCGAACCGGAAGCCTGGGCTGAGATCGCACGACGCCATCCGGTTTTCCTAGCGGTGACCCCCGAAACCGCTGAGCTAGCCCGCGAAACCGGGGTGGCGGGTCTTTTACACCTGGTACCGTTCGCCCGGCGGGAGGCGCGGAAGTTCCTTTGGGGACTGGCGGGCGGAGTGCGGCGGCGAGTGCGGGCTCTGCCTCCCCGACAACAACCTCGCTGGGCTCAGCATTTCTTGCGGGACGATGACGAGATCCGGGCTTGGGCCGAGGAAACCGCTCTCCAGATCACCGGTCCCGGATTCCACGGGCTCGCACAGCCACTCTTTTTATGGCACTGGGCGCGTGTTGCGCCCCCGGGAACGCCCGGCTTCGACCGACCTTCCCGCTTTCTGGAGGCAGTTCTCGAGGCCCTAATCGCCCATGTTGGGGGCGAAACGAACCTTGAAGCGGCCCGTGCCCTGGCCCGTCTACGGCCTGCACCCGCGGTGACCGAAGCCCAACTGAAAGCGGAGGGCCTTTTGGAAGATGCCAAAGCCCTGGCCCAAGTCGGTCTGGTGCGGCGCTTTTGCCCTGATTGCTGGGGGTTCGTGCACCCCGCCTTCGCCGCCTACTTCCTCGCTCAAGCGGAACCACCCAGTCCCGAGGATTCCGAACTCGCCTGGGCGTTCTACCTGGAACGCTTACCTCGTCGCCGAGCCGAAGAGGCGCTCCTTACCCTTTTTTCGCAAAACCCAATCAAAGCCCTTCGCGTTCTTGGTAGATTGGAGTCAATACTCGACGGGCTTTTGGATCGGCTCTGCCCCCAGGCGGAGCGACTTGCATTTGACCGAATCACCGCCGCGCTCGATCCAGGAATGCCCTACGAAATCCTAGAACACTTTGCTCAAGATCCCCTGCTCCGCTGGGCAGTGGCAGCAAACCCAGGGACTCCTCCGGAGCTCCTCCGCTGGATCTACGAATCCGTTCAGGACCCTCGCACCCCGCCCTTGGTGCGGGAGGGGCTTAGCGAGGTGCTGAAGGCAAACCCTAACTGGGTGCAGCCATAAAAACCATCAGAATCACGCGGGAGCCCTGGTTAACGGGTCGTAGTCCTCCACCACATCGGGCAAGTCAAGCGCGCTGAGGCGGATGGTAACGACCCGCTCTTTGGTGAGTTTGTTGTCATCCTGGCGTATGTAGAATCCCACCGCGTCGCCTCGAATGGCGACCAGCGTATAAGCGGCCGAGATCGCCGCCGTGCCCGCAGTAATATTGAATGCCATTTCCCGGGATTTCCTCCGCAAGTCCCTTTCGTAAATGCGATAAACCTCGTTCCTAAGCCTTTTGACGTCGTACGCGGGTACTGGAATCGGGAACTCGCGAATTTCAGCGCTCGGTACAATAGTCCTGACCGCACCTTTGATTGTGTTCAGATAAAGTTCCCTCAAATCAACGGGAACCTGATTAAAGGTATCTGAGGCGTAGTGCAAATCTACTTGCTTGACGCTTTCTTTGTATTGAGGCTGAGTGCAGAATCATCCAGTTCAATCCTGTTTTGTTCTAGGATAGTAGGCCAGTTCTCACCTTTTGCAAGCTCCCTTGGCAGAAGCTCTTTGATTTTCTCATACCTGAGCTTTGTCTTCTCCCAATCCTTGCCTTTATCACCGAATACGGCCTGCACTGCGCTCAAAGGCGAAACGACGTGTGTAATCCGGGCTTCAACGCGTTCTCGAAAGGTGGACTCGGCCACCATGAATGCAAATACGGCAACGCCGACCGCGTAAAAAACCCCGCCCAGCGCCAGCATGAAATTGTGTTCCTTTATGCCATCGGCGACCCATGCGAAAAAAGCCGTGGTTATTGCGAGGAAAGCCACGATACTGACGAAGCTGACACCAATACTGCCGCTTAATAAGCGACTAAAAATCAGCTGAATAAATAGTGGAGCGTCCCTGCCACGCTCAGAGTACCTCCACGCAAGAGCGACACCCAAGATAGCCAACAAAGCCGACACGGCGCAAAAGCCATCCAAGGGCGGTTTTTCGAAAAGAAGGACGACCGGCGGCAGTAGTACGGCCAACCAGAAAAGCGCCCGTGCTTGCAAGCTCGACATCGCTCACTCCTTCAAAACCTTCTCCACACTACCGGCGAAGCCACAAACCCCGACATCTTTTTTCCTACCACAAGCGCACCGCCGAGCGCAGAGGACCTTGCCTGGTGGGCGGCCTCCTCGATCCAGGCGCGGAGCTTGGCCTCGCTCACTCCGTCTCTTTGGGCAAGTGAGCGGGCCCAAGGGACAGGGTCCTCCAACGGTCGCCCCTCCGCGTCGAAAGGCAGAAGATCAAGCAGCGGGCCCCATTTCGGCGGCACAGCCCGGGCCAAAAGGGCGCGATAGTCCCTTGCCCCACCCAAGAGCACCGGCACCGCATCACCCCCCCGACCCACGAACAGGAGGCCCGTACGCATGGGTACGAGCAAGTACGGTCCTTGGGACGACGGAAGGCCGAGCAGGATATCTCGGCTCGACTTCAGCGCTTCGACTAAGCGGCGGTTCGCGGGTCTCAGCTCGGGTTCAAGCCGCGGCTCGTAGGCTGCCTGAAGAAAGGTCAAGCGGGCGAGCCGAGCTTCAGCCTCGGAACCGGGGTCAAAAACGCTCGCAAGCGAAAGGCCACGGGGGAAAGCGCAGGTTGAGAAGCGGAGTGCTGCGAGCTGGGCTTCGAGCCAGACCCGGTTCACCGGGAGCTCAAAGCGCGGAGGGTGGGCGTCGAGCCGAAGCAGGGAAAGAACGCGCGGCGGAGTCAAGGGGTAGGCAAGCTCCCGTGTAGCGAAGCCAAGATCAGGAGGCCAGGATGGCGGAGAGTGCGGCGCGGCAAGAGGCACGAGCAAGAGCGACTCGGGGCGAAAGACCGCCATCACCGCCGTACCCCCCGCCCACTCGGCGGTAGCAAAGGCCTTCGGCCAGCGCCTGCGGTGGGCTTCCAGAACCGCACGCCAGGGCCGCGAAAGCCTTTCCAAAATGGCATCCCAGCTTGTGCCGGCCAACGCAACGGCAGGCGGCTCCAAAAACCAACCCTCTGGATCTCTTACTTTTTGTGCTTCCCAAACCTTTTGAATAAAGCCGTCGTAGTCCCAACCCACGCCCTCAGGCTGGTCTTGGGAGGCGAAGCGTGCCGATATTTCGGACCGGGAAATTCCTAGCTGCGCGAGGAAACGTTTACCCCGGGCGTCCACCGGGACCTAACGTAGTTTTTAAAAACTAAGCGGAGAGAAAGCCTCCGTCTACCGGGAGTACCGCGCCGTTTACGTAGCTGGCCAGGTCGCTCGCAAGGAAGAGTACCGCCCGGGCCACCTCGTCGGGCCGACCGAAGCGGCCCATGGGAAGCCGGGCCTGGAAGTTCACGGCGATGCGGACCTTTTTGAGATCCAGGCCCCAGATCGCCCGGCGAACCTCCTCCCGTACCCCCTCGGTGCGGATCCCGCCGGGCACCACCACGTTGGCCCGCACCCGGGG
Source organism: Thermaceae bacterium (assembly GCA_015490435.1). GTDB lineage: Bacteria > Deinococcota > Deinococci > Deinococcales > Marinithermaceae > WFXV01. Next base: position 2,288 of record WFXV01000135.1, on the reverse strand, counting down.
CGCGTACTCCCGGGCGATCGCCCGGGTAAGGGTCACCACCCCGAGCTTGGCGGCGTCGTAGACGGCGAGCCCCGGAGCAAAAGGCAAGAAAGCCTCGATGCTGGAGACGTTAACGACCGCCGAGCCCGAAGGCGCCTTTTGCAAGAAACCCTGGCTCATCCAAAAGACCGCGTCCAGGTTCACCGCCATCAGGCGGCGGTAGTGGGCCTCGTCCACGGCGGCGAGGTCCCGGAAGGTGTAGACGCCGGCGTTGCCTGCGAGCAGATGCACGGGGATCCGAAGCCCCGCCCAGAAGGCCCGGATCGCCTCCCGGTCGGCGAGGTCGAGCCGGTGGAAGACGACGCCCTCCAGGGACTCGAGCTCCCCCGGCTCCCGGTCCACCGCCAGCACCTCGGCCCCGGCCTCGAGGAAGCGGTCGACCACCGCCCGCCCGATCCCCCGGGCGGCGCCGGTCACCACCGCCCGTTTCCCCTCGAGCGAGACCAGCTCGCTAAGCCCCGGCTTCATGTCCCCGTTATACCGGAAGGCGCTTCCCCATCACGAAAAACCGCTCACCCCCGGGGGCGAAGCGGAAGTCGTCGAGCAAGGCCCGCCAGCCCCGCGCCCGATACAGCGCGAGCGCGGGGGCGTTGTCCGCCCGCACGGTGAGGAGCGCCACCGGCTCGGGCCGGCCGGCGAGCAGCCGGTCGTGGAGCGCGCCCCCGATCCCCCGCCCCCGGGCGGCGGGCGCCACCAGGAGCTCGACGAACTCGAAGTGCTCTCCGAGCCACTCCTCCCTTAGCGGGGGCGGCATCGCCCGGTAGACGAGGTCGTACCAGTACTCCCCGGGGCCGCCGGCGTAGCCATAGGCAAAGCCGAGGAGGTCGTCCCCCTCGAGGGCGAAGAAGGCCGAAAACCGCTTCCGCCCGAGGTGGCGCCGCATGACCCTCTCCCGCTCCCGGGCAGCCCCGGGCCCGAGCCGGTACTCATCGGCGTAGAGCCGGAGGACCTCCGGAAGCCGGAGCGCGAAGGCGCCGGGGCCGGCCTCGACGATCCTCACGGCTGCATCGGCTCGCCGAGCTCGACGAGGTTCCCCTGGGGGTCCCTGAGGACGAAGGTGCGGTAGCCGAAGTCGCGGTCCTCGGGGGGGTCGGCGTCGAGACCCTTCTCCCTTAGCTCCCGGTAGAGCGCGTCCACGTCCCCGACCTCGAGGAAGATCCCCGCGCCGCGGGTGGCCTCCCCGCTTTCCGCCTGGTGGAGGGCGAGGGTGGCGGGGCCGGTCTCGAACTCGACCCACATGCCGTAGTCGGCGTGGACCTTGAGGCCGAGCCCCTGGTAGAAGGCCTTCATCCCCGCCACGTCGGGGGTGTGTAGAACGACAAATCCGAGCCGCATCGCTGGCCTCCCTTCCTCGGTTTGAAGGCCAATCTACCAGACCCCCGAGCTTCACCCAACCTTCAACCTTCCTTCCCCCTCCCTTCAGCCCCCCGCCCCCACACTGAAGCCAGCCCGGAAGGGCGAGAGGAGGAAGGAAGATGAAAAGGAATCGGATCATCCTCACGATCTTGGCGGTAGTCGGCGCGTTCGGTTTGGCCCTCGCGGCTCCCAGGACCACGGGAACCCTCTCGGAAGAGGCGAAGGAGGCGATCCTCGAAGCCCTCACCGGCCCCGAGGGCGAGTACGCGGCCTACGCGATGTACACCGCGGTAATCGAGAAGTTCGGCGAGATCGAGCCCTACGTCTCGATCCGCGAGGCCGAGGCCCGGCACATCGAGGCCCTAAAGCGGCTCCTCGACCGTTACGGCGTCGCCTACCCCGAGGAAAACCCCTACCTCGGCAAGGTGCCGGCGCCCGAGAGCCTCGAGGACGCGGCCCGCGCCTGGGCCGAGGGCGAGATCAAGAACGTGGCGATGTACGACCGGCTGCTCGCCGCCGTGGCCGACTACCCGGACGCGGTGCGGGTCTTCGAGAACCTGCGTCGGGCCTCGAAGGAGATGCACCTGCCCGCCTTCCAGGCGGCGGCCGAGAATGGCGGCACCCTGAGCCCCGAGCAAATGCAGGAACTGGGCATGAACCACGGCGGCCAGGGGCACGGTCCGGGCCACGGCCAGGGCATGGGCCACGGCCGGCGGTAAGGCGCCAAGGTCCAAGGGGCGGGGCCTTACGCCCCGCCCCTTTGCTACAGGGTCCGGGTCACCTTGCGCAGATTCCTCGGCCGGTCGGGGTCCTGGCCGCGGGCGAGGGCGAGCCGGGCGGCGTTCGGGTAGAAGGCCTGGACCCGGACGAGGAATCTGCGCAAGGTGACCCGG